>CANJXV010000090.1 GCA_947478935.1 Comamonadaceae bacterium | reverse complement strand
GATGGCCCGGTGCGCGGCAACGGCCGCATCATCGATGAGCTGGAAAAACTGTTTCGCGGCGCCGGTTGGAACGTGATCAAACTGATCTGGGGCAGCGACTGGGACGGTTTGTTCGCCCGCGACACGCACGGCGCTTTGGTCAAAGCCTTTGCCAACACCGTGGACGGCCAGATGCAAACCTTTGCCGCCAAGGATGGGCGATTCAACCGCGAAACCTTCTTTGGCCAAAACCCCGAACTCGCACAACTTGCGCAGGGCCTGACCGACGAGCAAATCGACAGGCTCAAACGCGGCGGCCACGACCTGGTGAAAATCCACGCCGCTTACGCTGCCGCCGTCGCGCATACCGGCCAACCCACAGTGATACTGGCGCACACCAAAAAAGGCTACGGCATGGGCCAGGCCGGTCAGGGCAAGATGACCACGCACAGCCAGAAAAAATTCGACGAGTCCGCGCTGCTGGCGTTTCGCAATCGCTTCAATCTGCCCTTGTCGGATGAGCAGGCCACCAACATGGACTTTTTCAAACCCGCGGCGGATTCACCCGAAATGCACTACCTGCACGCCAAACGCACGGCGCTGGGCGGCTACCTGCCGAGGCGCGATACCGCGTGTGACGTAGTGCCGGTACCTGCACTATCGAGCTACGCAAACTTTGCCTTGCAGGCCGACAACAAAGAAATGTCCACCACCATGGCCTTTGTGCGCATCCTCGGCCAATTGATGAAAGACCCGCAACTCGGGGCCCGTGTGGTGCCCATCGTTGCCGACGAGGCGCGTACCTTTGGCATGGCCAATTTGTTTAAACAGGTAGGTATTTATTCCAGCGTCGGTCAGCAATACGAGCCCGAAGACATAGGCTCGGTGCTCAGTTACCGCGAAGCCATGGACGGACAGATTCTGGAAGAAGGCATCAGCGAAGCGGGCGCCATCGCCAGTTGGACGGCAGCCGCCACCAGCTACAGCGTGCACGGTCTGGCCATGTTGCCTTTTTATATTTATTACTCAATGTTCGGCTTTCAGCGCGTGGGCGATGCGATCTGGGCCGCAGCCGATCAACGCGCGCGCGGATTTTTACTCGGCGCGACTTCAGGCCGCACCACGCTGGGCGGCGAAGGCTTGCAACACCAGGACGGCAGCAGCCATTTGGTGGCCGCGACCATTCCGAATTGCAAAGCCTACGACCCGGCTTTTGCCGGTGAAATGGCCGTCATCATCGACCAGGGCATGCGCGAAATGCTGGTCGAGCAGCAAGACGTGTTTTATTACGTCACTTTGATGAACGAAAACTATGCACAACCCGATTTACCCCAAGGCGTGAACGCGCAATTGCTCAAAGGTTGCTACCGCTTGTCGGCGGCGCCTGCGCACCTGACGACGGACGCGCCGCGCGTGACCCTCATGGGCTCAGGCGCGATTTTGGGTGAAGTGATGAAAGCTGCTACTGCGCTTGAACTGCAGGGGATTGCCGCCGAGGTATTTAGTGTGACGAGTTGGAGCGAGCTTGCCCGCGACGGCCAGCGCTGCGAGCAAGATGCTATCGACGGACTTGGTACAGCGATGCCTTTTGTGCAAGCGCAATTACAAGGCGGTAGCGGCCCCATCCTCGCCGCCAGCGACTATGTGCGCGCTGTGCCCGAAAGCATACGTGCCCACCTGCCTGCAGGTCGTCGCTATCTGACGCTGGGCACCGACGGCTTTGGCCGCAGCGATACGCGCCAGGAATTGCGCGCATATTTTCATGTTGATGCCGCCAGCATAGTTAAAGCGGCACGCTTTGCGCTCGGGCTGTAAAGCAAACTTCCTGACTGAGATTACCGCACGCGTTACGACATTCCTGCGTTGACTACTTCCTAGATCAGCTTATTGGACGAGGTGCCGTGCGACTGGCACAGATAGTTAATGCGTATCTCGCCAGGGGTGCCGGGTCGCACCGCGCTAAAGCGCAGGGTCTGTACCGGCTTGGCGTCTTCCTGGTACACCGGATCGCTGGTGGACTCCATGTCGCTGAAATAGGTGTTGCCGGTAAAGGCGATGGTGCGGCGCTCGCAGTCGATAAAGTTCAGGTAGGTCGTGGACTGGTAGCCGGTATTGTTAGGCCCATATTGCATGGTGGACCAGGCGGTGCGCAGGCGCGCTTGGAGCAAATTCGATTCCACCACGATGCTGCTCGGGTCCACATACCAGTAGGTGGTTTTGCTAAGGTCGCTGCTGGTGGTAATCAGCTTCCATTCGGTGGCCTGCGCCGTGCCGCTGAGTAATGCAAGGAGCGCCAAGAGCGCAACGCAAATGCTAGCTTTCATCGCTGAATCCTTTGGTGGCCCCTCTGAGGGCGCAATACGGGCTGACAAAGGGCAAAAGCGCCGGGCGGTCAAGGCCCAAGGCTGCGTACCGCCGCGCTGCGTCTGCCCGCTGTGCGCAAGCCTGTAGGCCTGCAGCGCGATACTGCTACAAGCACTCATTGCTTGGGTGGCCGCTTCGCAATACCCATGATTTTTGCGAGGATACCCAGCATCACCTCGTCCGCCCCGCCGCCGATGGAGCCTAGGCGGCCATCGCGGTAGGCGCGCGAGATGCGGGTTTCGTAGGAATAGCCCATCCCGCCCCAGAACTGCAGGCAGCCGTCTGTCACGCTGCGGTTGAGTCGCCCGGCCATTAGCTTGGCCATGCTGGCTAGCTCAGTCACGTCCTGGCCCTGCACATACAACTCGCAGGCACGGTAGGTCAGGGCGCGCAAGGCTTCTACATCGGTTTTCATTTCGGCCAGTTTGAACTGCACCCATTGCTGATCGGCCAGGGTGGCGCCAAAGAGTTTGCGCTCTTGGGCGTAGGCAATCGTATCTTCAATGCAATTGTTCAGGCCTTGCAAAGTGCTGGCTGCGGCCCATAGACGTTCCTCTTGGAACTGCTGCATTTGGTAAATAAACCCCTGGCCTTCACCGCCGATGCGGTTGCGTTGGGGCACGCGCACTTCGTCAAAATAAATCAGGCCGGTGTCGCTGCTGTTCATACCGATCTTGCGGATTTTTTTCGCCACTTCAATGCCCGGCGTCAGTTTGCCGCCGCGCCCATCGCGCATAGGCACCATCACCAGGCTTTTGTTTTTGTGCGCCGGGCCTTCGCCGGTGTTGACCAACATGCACATCCAATCGGCTTGCAGGCTGTTGGTAATCCACATTTTTTGGCCGCTAATGATGTAGTCGTCACCGTCTTTGCGCGCATGGCTTTTGATGGCGGACACATCGCTGCCCGCACCCGGCTCGGACACGCCAATGCAGCCCACCATATCGCCCGCAATGGCTGGGACTAAAAACTCGGCGCAGAGTTCGGGGCTGCCAAAGCGCGCCAGTGCCGGGCTACACATATCGGTTTGCACGCCAATGGCCATGGGCACGCCGCCGCAGTGGATATGGCCCAGGGTCTCGGCCATGGCCAGGCTGTAGCTGTAGTCCAAGCCCGCACCGCCATAGGCTTCGGGCTTGGTCAGGCCCAAGAGGCCTAAATTACCGAGCTTCTTAAACACCTCATGCGCCGGAAAAATACCAGCTTCCTCCCATTCGTCCACATGGGGGTTGATGTCTTCGTCGATCAGGCGTTTGAGCGTTTTCTGGATTTCGCGGTGTTCGTGCGTGAAATGCATGTTTTCTCCGGGGTGATTTCTTGGAAAGTGAATTGAATACTTACGTGAAACTTTGTCACCATATCGATTGCTACGGCCAGCGCTGTCTCATTAACACGCCTTATGCAGCAGCGCGCAGCCCCAAGCGGGCGCGGGCTTCGGCGGGGGATGCGATGTCGCGGCCTGCATTGCGGGCGCAACCGGCCAAGGCTTCGATCAGCGCGCCGTTGCCACTGGCGCGCGAGCCATCGGGCAAATAAAAAGTATCTTCCAGACCGGTGCGCAGCATGCCGCCCAAATCGGCAGTGGCCTGGTGCACTGGCCAAATTTCTTGGCGGCCAATCAGCGTACTTTGCCAGGTTACGCCCGATTCAATTTGCTTGCACAACCAAGCCAATAATTGGGCATCCGCCGGCATGCCCGAATCCACTCCCATCACAAAGTTGTAGTCCAGGTGGTCCGTCATGCCGGCTTTCTTGAACATAGCTACCGAGCGCACAATGCCCACGTCAAAGCACTCAAACTCGGGCATCGTGCCGGTCTCATGCATCACATCCAAAAATGCTTTCACCTTGTCCACCGGGTTGTCAAACACCATAGGTGGCCAGGCCCAGCGGCCATCGGAGCGGATCTTGAGGTAATTCAGCGTGCCGGCATTGCACGCAGCGATTTCGGGCCGCACGCGGCGTATGCAGGCCAGCGGCCCGGTAATGTCTTTGCCTACTACGCCGGTCGTCAGGTTGATGATGACGCCGGGGCAGGCCGCGCGTATGGCTTGGGTCACTTCCCACACCACTTCCGGGTCCCACGAAGGCATATGGCCCATGCCTTCTTCCTGGCGGCGAATATGGACATGCATGATGGAGGCGCCCGCCTCAAACGCCGCTTTGGCCTCGGCTGCCATTTGTGCGGGAGTAACCGGTACCGGGTGTTGCTTGGGATCGGTGAGCACGCCGGTCAGTGCGCAAGTCAGTATGGCTTTTTCCATGGGTGGTGTCCTCAAATATCCAATTGGCGCGCGGCCAGTTCTTTCATGATTTCTTCGGCGCCGCCGCCAATCGTCATGACCTTGACTTCGCGGTAAATACGTTCGCAGGCACTGCCGCGCATATAGCCCATGCCGCCCAAAATCTGCACGCCTTGGTCGGCGCAAAACTGCATGGTTTGGGTCGACTGGTTTTTCAGCATACAGACCTCGGCCACCCACGCGGCGCCGGTCTGCCTGGCATCGGCTTGCACCGAGAGTTTGTCCAGCCAGGCGCGGCTGGCTTCGATGCGCATGCGCATGTCCACCAGCTTATGGCGCAGCACCTGGTGGCTAGTGAGCGCTTGGCCGAAGGTCTTGCGCTCGCGCGCCCAGGCCAGGGCTTCGTCATAGCAGGCCTCGGCCATGCCTATGGCGGTGGCCGACATGCCCAGGCGCTCGCCATTGAAGTTGGTCATGATGATTTTGAAGCCCTTATTTTCCTCGCCCAACAAGTTGGCCACTGGCACGCGTACATTGTCAAAGTGCAGGCTGGCGGTGTCCGAGCAATGCCAGCCCATTTTGTGCAGCTTGGTGCGCGACAAGCCAGCCGCGTCGCCAGGCACCGCGATCATCGAGATTCCGCCGGCGCCTTTGTTGTCCGCATCCGTGCGCACCGCCAGGCTGATCCAGTCAAAGCGCATGCCCGAGGTGATGAACGTTTTTTCGCCATTGATAATGTAGTGATCACCCTGGCGCCGCGCCGTGGTGCGCAGATGAGCGACGTCCGAACCGCCGCCGGGCTCGGTGATGCCAAGCGCCGCAATTTTGTCGCCCGCCAATACCGGCGGCACAATGGCTTGCTGTAAGGCCGCGCTGCCATAGTTAATGATCGGTGGCAGGCCGATGCTGTTACTGCCCAGACTAGCTAGCAGGCCGCCGCTGGCGGTGTAGCGCGCTGCTGCTACGCCAAAGGCGTTACGCAGTGTCCAGGGCGCGGCAATGCCGCCTAGTTCTTCCGGGTAGCCCATGGCCAACCAACCCAAGTCGGCCCAGCGCTTGTACATGCCGCGTGGGAATTCGCCCGCTGCTTCCCAGGCCTCAAGGTGCGGCGCCACTTCGGTCTGTGCAAAGCGGCGCACTTGCTCGAGCATCAATTCAGTTTCGGCTGGGTCCACGGGGTTCATGCGGGCATCCTAGGGTCGGTTCAATGGGTGCAATTCGTACGAGGCTATGGGGATGCGCGCTTTAAGCACCCAAAGCGCGTGCCCGGATAAGCGCCGGACGTGCAAGTAAGCGCGCTAAATAGTCCTGTACATGTGGTGCATATTGCCCGCCCATGTCCAGGCCGGGCGTGGTGCCCAAAAACAGCGCGTAGCCAATACAAATATCGGCGATGGTGAAACGCCCGTCGCACAAAAATTCGCGGTCTTGCAAATGGGCCGTGAGCATGCGCAATCGGGCCAGATACCATTTTTTATAGTCCTCCACCGCCTGCGGTAGTTTGCGCGGTGGTGGCTCCATGATGCCGTAGCGCAGGGCCACGGTTTGCGGAAACGTGAGGGTGGCATCGCTATGGAAAAGCCAATTGGTATAGCTGCCGTATTCCGGGTGATCGGGCTTGAGGCCAAACTCGTGCTTGCCGTAGCGCTCCACCAAATAGTGGCAGATACCGCTGGACTCGGTCATGTGCGTGTCGCCATCGACCAAGTAGGGAATCGTGCCCAGCGGGTTCACGCCAAGATATTCTTTTTTGAACACGCGCGGTGGAAAGGGCAGTACTTCCAGCGCATAGGGCAAGCCCATTTCTTCCAAAGCCCACAAGGGGCGCAGCGAGCGCGCATCGACGCAGTGGTAGAGCTTCATGCCGGTGCTCCTTCTTTGGTGTGCGTGGGTGCCAGGCTGATGAGCAACTGGCGCGCTTTGACTTGTTGCCCTACCTGGCAGGCCACGGCGGTAACGCTGCTGTCCACGCCGCTGCTAATGACAAACTCCATTTTCATGGCCTCTAGCACTGCCAGCGCTTGGCCTTTGCTAATCGTATCGCCGGGCTGCACCAGTACTTTCAAAATTTTCCCGTCCATAGGCGCTAGCATGCGCCCGTCACTTCCCACTGCATCTTTGCTGGCCGGGGCAAGGGTGGTATCGGTGTAGTGGAGAGTAAGTCCGGCATGCGATAGGTGCACGCTGTTGTGCGTTAACGCATAGTCCGCTTGTGCGTCCAGACCTTGGTGCATAAAACGCAGCGTGGGCGCTTGCAAGGACACCACTTCTAGGTCCAGCGTTTGCCCATCTATCTGCACGCGGTAGGCGCCACGCCCTAGCGCGACCACCGTTAGGCGCAGCTTGCGCTCGCCGCATTGCAGTAGCAGAGGTACCTGCGCCGGGGCCGAGCTTTGCCACTCCAGCAATTCCGCGTCCAGCCCGGCATCGGCCTGCAAAGCTAATGCCTGGCTGCGATACAGCAGCGTCGCAGCCAGGGCGCTGTGCAACGCGGTGGGCGCGCGGCTGGCGGCAAAGCTTTCGGGGCTCAGGTGTTCGGCAATAAAGGCAGTCGAAAAATCGCCCGCCGCAAACACCGGGTGTGCAATGATCTGTCGCAGGTAGTCGCGGTTGCTGGTCACGCCCAGCAGTACCGTGTCGTCCAGCATGTGCATGAGCGTGCGGCAGGCCTGCTCACGCGTGTCGCCGCTGGCAATCAGCTTGGCCTGCATGGAGTCGTAATACGGCGACACCACGCCGCCCTGACGCAAGCCATGGTCGGTGCGCATGCCCGCGCCTTGCGGCGCTTGCCAGGCCAGCAGCGGGCCGGTTTGCGGCAGAAAGTTATTGGCCGGGTCTTCGGTACACAGACGCACCTCAATCGCCCAGCCTTTGCGCCTTGCGTTAATGGCCTCTTGCACCAGCGGCAGCGCTTCGCCTTGGGCCACGCGCAATTGCCACTCCACCAAGTCCAGGTCATAGACGATTTCTGTCACTGGATGCTCTACTTGCAAGCGGGTGTTCATTTCCAGGAAATAAAAACTGTCATCGCGTGCGAGCATAAATTCCACCGTGCCCGCGCCCACGTAGTTGACCGCGCGGGCTGCGGCTACGGCCGCTGCGCCCATGCCTGCGCGCAGCGCTTCGTCCACCGCCGGGCTGGGTGCTTCTTCCACGACTTTTTGGTTGCGCCTTTGCACCGAGCAATCGCGCTCGCCGATATGCACCACATTACCGTGCCGGTCGCCAAAGACTTGCATCTCCACATGGCGTGCGTGCAATACAGCTTTTTCGATCAGCAACTGCCCGTCGCCAAAAGCGTTATCGGCCTCGCTGCGCGCGGACTGGATACTGGCCAACAAATCTTGCGCATCCTGCACCAATCGCATGCCGCGCCCGCCGCCGCCTGCTGCGGCTTTCACCATCACCGGCAGGCCTACTTTGTGCGCCTCGGCTAGCAAGGTTTCGTCGCGCTGGTCATCACCTTGGTAGCCGGGCACGCAGGGCACGCCAGCAGCCAGCATGCGGATCTTGGAGGTACTTTTATTGCCCATGGCCTCAATGGCCTGCGGGTCCGGGCCAATGAACACCAAGCCGGCGTCTTGCACCGCTTGGGCAAAAGCCGCGCGCTCGGACAAAAAGCCGTAACCCGGATGGACGGCGCCCGCGCCGCTGCTTTGGGCTGCAGCAATTAATTTATCTATAGATAAATACGATTCCTGCGCTGGCGCCGGGCCGATGCAAATCGCCTCATCAGCCAAGGCCACATGCGGCGCGTCGCGGTCGGCTTCGGAATAAACCGCCACGGTGCGGTAGCCCATGCGCTGGCACCCCCGGATGATGCGTACCGCGATCTCGCCGCGGTTGGCTATCAATACTTTGTCAAACAGCATGCGCCGCTCCTGTTGCAAAACGAATGGCCTTTTGCGCGCGGCGCAGGGCAGGGCTGGTGTGGGGGCGTGTCATGGTTTGCTCGCGCATTCAAAAACGCGCCACGCCAAAGCTATTGGGCTTGAGCGCTCGGGTGCGTCCTTCGCGGCAAATGGACAAGGTCATGGCCAGCACGCGGCGGGTGTCGCGCGGGTCTATCAGGCCGTCGTCGTAGAGCCGCGACGTGCCCGACAAGGCTTGCGAGTCGCGGTCAAACTGGTGGATGACGGCGCCTTCCATAAACGCAAACTTACTCTCCTCGTCGGCCGTCGGTTCGCGGCCTTCTTTCAAGATTTTTTCGCGGTTCACGATGGACAACACCTTGGCCGCTTGCTCGCCGCCCATGACGGCTGTGCGCGCATTGGGCCAAGCAAAAATAAAGTCGGGTCGAAAGCCGCGCCCGGACATGCCGTAATTGCCCGCGCCAAAGGACGCACCAATCACCACGGTAATGCGCGGCACCCGCACATTGGCTACTGCCTGAATCATCTTGCTGCCGTGTTTGACGATGCCACCT
>CANJXV010000089.1 GCA_947478935.1 Comamonadaceae bacterium | reverse complement strand
TGTATTTATCTCAGACTTGCATCTGGGAACGCCGGGCTGCCAGGCAGAGGCACTGATTGAATTTCTCAAATCCCATACCAGCAACCATTTGTATTTGATCGGCGACATCATCGATGGTTGGCAACTCAAGCGCAAATGGTATTGGCCCCAAGCGCATAACGACGTGGTGCAAAAGCTGCTGCGCAAAGCGCGCAAGGGCTGCCATGTCGTTTTCATCCCAGGTAACCACGACGAATTTGCACGTGGTTTTATAGACCACCATTTCGGTGGCGTAGAAGTCTGTCACGAGACAAGCCACACGCTGGCTGATGGCCGCAAACTCTGGCTTATCCATGGTGACTACTTTGATGCGGTAGTGAAATACGCCAAGTGGTTGGCCTATCTGGGCGACAACTTGTATGAAATAGCGCTTCGCCTGAACCGTCACCTAAATAATGTGCGCAGGCGACTTAAACTGCCCTACTGGTCGCTGTCGGCATACCTGAAAAACAAAGTGAAAAAGGCGGTGAATTTTGTGGCCGACTTTGAAAATGCAGTCGCCCACGAAGCGCGCAAGCGCGGTTATGACGGCGTGGTCTGTGGCCATATCCACCGCGCAGAGATCCGCATGATTGACGGCACTTTGTATTGCAATGATGGCGACTGGGTGGAAAGCCGCTCGGCGCTGGTAGAGCACATGGACGGCACGCTGGAACTAATTTACTGGGACCAGCAGCTGGACTTTGTACCACCCATAGAAGCGGCCAAACCTAAGGCCCTGGCAAGCAAGCCGCCGATAGACGCTCTGCCCGTGCCTAGCGCAGCCCGCACGATGTTCTGAAGCCGACCAGGCGCTTAACCATAGCACCTCGCTCTAGCGCTCCCCGAGCTTGTCATGGCTCTACAGACTTGGTCTTAAGCCGGCTGTTGCGGCAAACGTAACAAGGCCTGCCCCATGCGCACCGGCGTGCCATCGCCAATGCCCGGCGCCAACTCAAAGCCCTTGGGCGCAAACACGATGATGGTCGATCCATGCTGGAACCAGCCCATCTCCTCGCCCTTGCGGTAGTGCACGTCGCAGGCGATGTCCACTGGACCCTGGTAACGGGTATGCAAAACGGTGTCGATGGCGTGCAGCCGGATACTAGCCACCAATATCGCCGCCACCGGTACCAGCGCTACCGGGTATTTTTGCTCTCCTACTTCCACACGTAACAAAGCGCGTTCGTTTTTGCAAAACAACTTTTCCACGCGCTTGAGCGCGATGGGATTCACGTTCCAGGTATCACCAGAAAAGTAATGCACCCGCTGCATGCGCAAGTCATACGGCGCGTGGAAGCGGTGGTACATCGCGGAGGTGATGCGAATCGTCAGAAAAATACCGTCGACCCAAGGCGTGTCGCGCCCCTCTTTACCCAGCAAGTCCTCTAGAGAATAGGGAAAGCCCTTGGCCTGAAACACCTGCCCGTCCACCACCTGCCCGCAGGCACCAACGATGCCATCGCAGGGGCTGGCCATGATCTGCGGGTCTGGCTCCACCGGGCGGGCGCCGTCTTTGAGCTCGCGAATAAAGCATTCATGCAGGCTATCAAAACGCTGCTGACGGGACTCGCGTAAGTCCAAGCCAGAAAACCAACGCCATACCGTGATGGACATCTGCGCAAGCATAGGACTTTTAATTTGGCTGAACCAACCGACAAAGTGCGTAGTAGCCAAACGCGGGATTCGGTTGGTGAGTAAAAAGTTTAAATCTTCTTGTGCAAAGATTTTTTGGATGCGTTCTGAAATAGTCATCATTCTTTAACCGCAAGGTCATACAAAGGAGTTTTTAAAGGAAAGTGAAGTCATATGCAAACTTCTGGCGAAATAGTTCAATGGCTGACATGGGCCGCTGGCGCGGGCGCGGCCTTGTTGGTGGCGGGTCGGGCAAAGCAGCGGCTGGAGTTGTCCTTGGCCAAGCACCCTTCTTTGGGCGGACACTTGCGCATGGCCAAGCGCATGGCGCATTGGCTGCCAGCTTATACCTACGACGAAGCCGCCTGGTTTGCTGCCGATGGCGCGCCGCCTCAGGTCGCTGCACAGCGCAAAGCGGCGCTGGTGCGCTTGGGTACCCAATTGCGCGAAAGCAGCCCGCTGACGATTGCCCATACTGATGCCACGAGATCCATGGTGTCGGACATGCAGCTGATCAGCCAAATACGGGTGCCTTACCAGTTCCGCGACGTGCTGTACCGCTATGTCAAGACGGGCAATTTCTGGCAGTCGAGCGAAGGCGTATGGCTGACCGATATGGACGGCAAGCGGCATATCGATGTGACCGGCTCGTATGGCGTCAACCTGTTTGGCTTGGACTTTTACAAAGACTGCATCCGCAAAGGCTCGGCCATGGCCGAAACCCTGGGACCGACACTGGGCGCGTACCACCCGGTGGTGCGCGACAACGTGGAACGCTTGTGCCGCATCTCCGGCCAGCAGGAAGTGTCTTTCCATATGTCGGGCACTGAGGCGGTGATGCAGGCAGTACGCATGGCGCGCTACCACAGCGGCAAGCGCAAGATCGTGCGCTTTACCGGCTCGTACCATGGCTGGTGGGATGATGTGCAGCCCGGCCCGGGTAACCCGATGCCGCCCTCGGGCGATACGCTGACACTCAATGAAATGCACGCCAACACCTTGCGCGTGTTGCGCAACCGCAATGACATTGCCTGCGTGCTGATTAATCCCTTGCAGGCGCTGCACCCCAACCGCGCCGCGCCCACCGACGCCACCTTGATAGACGGCGGGCGCAACATAGGCTACGACAAAGAAGCCTACCGCCAATGGCTGCACACGCTGCGCGAGGTATGCACTGAAAAAGGTATTGCGCTGATTTTGGATGAGGTGTTTTTGGGATTCCGGCTGGCCTATGGCGGCGCGCAGGAATATTTTGGAGTGCGGGCCGATATGGTGACTTACGGCAAGACCTTGGGCGGCGGCTTGCCCGTAGGCGTAGTGTGCGGGCAAAGCCGCTGGATGAAGCGCTTTGGCGACGACAGCCCGGGCAATGTCTGCTTTGCACGCGGTACATTTAACGCACACCCCTATGTGATGTGCGCCATGAATGTGTTTTTGCACTACATCGAAACGCCCGAGGTGCAAGCGGTATATGCCAATGCCTCGGCCACTTGGAATGGCCGTCAAGCCAAACTGAACCAGCGCTTGCAAGAGGCTGGCGTGCCGGTAAGAGTGCGTGGTATGGAAAGCGTGTGGGCCGTAGTATTTGAGCAGCCGGGCCGTTACCACTGGCTGCTGCAATACTATTTGCGCGACCATGGTGTTGCCCTGAGTTGGGTGGGCTCGGGACGCATGATTTTTAGTTTCAACTTTGATGACCAGACCTTTGACCTGTTTTGCGAGCGCTTTGTGGCGGCTAGCTTGGCCATGCAATCAGACGCCTGGTGGTGGAATGATGCGGCGCAATCGCACCGCTCTATCCGCCGCCAGGTACTTAAAGAGATGCTGCAACAGCGCTGGCCTTTGCTCGGTGGTTTGGTGCGCTGATGCTTAGTGACCTCTGACGTTAACGCGTGTAGGCCTTGAGCATTAACGCTTAGTGGCCTGGTGCGCTAACGTGGTCCATGGGGTCAATCAGCTGGCCGCGCAGCAAATACAGCGGGGCCTTGTGGTACATCTTGATGTCATGCACCGGGTCTGTGATGATTTTGTAAGCCCAGGCCAGACCAGCGGTCAGATTTTCTTGCTTCCACAGTTGCAAGACGCGGAACACCAAGCCGCCTATGCCTAAGAACAACCAGGCCATGGCCGTCATACGGATGGGTGTGTCTTCGTAAGCCTCAGGCACAGCCCATTGCAGCGCGTCGGGCATCCAGTAAGCGACCACCGGAATAGCGGCGCAGACGCTGAGCAATACAACTTTTCGATATAAGTTATAGCCAACCTTGATTTCCTCTTTGTATTCATGGGTGGCCTGATTTACATGGTCGTAGTCTTTGGGTTCAAAGAAAAAATGGCCGATCTGGCGCGTAGTCATGGACACCAGCCAAGCGACCAGGGCGGAGACCACGGGGTCGATGAATAGAAATACATAGGCCACCAAAAAAGACATCGCGCTAACTAAATGCAAAAACTGATTGATGCGGCTATGGTGGTAATAGCGGTGATCGTCCCAACGCTGGGTGGCGACAGTTTGGAAAAAGGGATGCATAGGGGCTCCTGATGGACATAAAAACTAGGGACGACGCGCCCCAGCCATCGCAATGTCCCGCTTTTGCATGAAAACTTGATGACAAAACGCAAGGCCTGCTCCTTACCAATATAGTTCATTAAAACGTCATGCAAAATTCATCAAACTGCTGCATTGCTTTGCGACATTCGCAAGCATGAGCAATACCTCCGCCATCCAAGTCGAGCGCATTGCACCTGCGCACACCGCACTCAAAATCGCCGTGGTCACGGAGACCTATCCGCCTGATATCAATGGCGTGGCGCATACCTTGTCCAAAATTGTGCTGGGCTTGCGCGAGCGCGGACATGTGGTGTGGCTGGTCAGGCCGCGCCAGCAGGCAGGTCAAACGGCGGACCACACCAGCAATTTTGAAGAGGTATTGGTGCGCGGCATTCCCATTCCGTTTTATAAGCAGTTACGTATGGGTCTGCCCGCCAAACGCGAATTGCTCAAGCTATGGACACGCCAGCGGCCAGACGTGGTGCACATAGCCACCGAAGGCCCGCTGGGATGGTCCGCTTTGCAAGCAGCGCGCAAACTGAAGCTTCCGATCAGCACCGACTTTCGCACCAACTTTCACGCCTATAGCCAGCACTATGGCCTGGCATGGCTGAGCGGCGCGATATTGGCATACATGAAAAAGTTCCATAACAGCGCGCATGCCACCATGGTGCCGACGGCTAATTTGGCGCGCGAGCTGGGCCTAAAAGGCTTCAAAGCTTTGCATGTCGTGCCGCGCGGTGTGGAGACCCAGTTGTTTTCCCCCACCAAGCGCGACGCAGGTTTGCGCGCGCAGTGGGGCGTGACGGACAACAGCCCAGTAATGCTGTACGTGGGACGCATTGCCGTCGAGAAGAATTTGCAAATGGTTATCAAAACCTACCAGGCGGCCAAACAGTTGCAGCCGGGATTGCGCTTGGTCATGGTGGGCGATGGCCCTATGCGCGCTGAATTGGAACAGGCGCAGGACAAGGGCATCATCTTTGCGGGCTTTCGCACCGGCGATGATTTGGGGCGGCATTACGCGAGTGCGGATGTGTTTGTATTTGCCAGCAAGACCGAGACTTTTGGCAACGTCACCTTGGAAGCTATGGCCTCTGGCTTAGCGGTGGTCGCTTTTGACCACGCTGCCGCGGGCGACATCATCCGTAACGGTGTCAACGGCATGCTCGCGGACCCCAATTCCGAGGCGAGCTTTGTGATGGCAGCCCAAAGCCTGATTAACGCACCTGAAAACATGCGGGCTATGGGCCTTCGCGCTGCGGCGACGGCGGCCAGCATGGGTTGGCCCAGTATCGTAGAGGCCACGGAGGCCATCATGCGCAGGGTAGTGTGGCAGGAAGAATTTGGCGGCATGCCATCGCTAGGCAATTCCGGCCTCGCGGCACCCTGAAGCTTATTGCCTCGCTTTGCCGATCCAGATGGTTTTGGGTGCTGACACCACAAAGTAGCTAGGGCACTGGTAGCGGGCAATGTCATGCGCGTGCAGCGGAAAGGACCCGCAGTTCGAATAACGGCGCAAATACGTTCCGTATATGCCGCAGCCCAGTTTGCCCTCGCCCACGGGTTCTAAAAAGGCACAGCGCTTATCCAAGCAGCAATTGCCGCATTGGATACATTCGCCCTCAATATGCGCGGGCACTTGCTTCACGCGCAGGAAGACGTCAGCCAAGTAATGCTGCACCGGGCCTTCGCGCAGGGCTTGGAAGTGGACTATAAATTTACGCAAATAGATGCGGTACTTGCGCACAAAGCGCAGGTCGAGCAGGAGCAGCGTCAGTACTACCGGCATGACTGGCAGCAGCAGCACACACAGGCCGTTAAATAGCCAAGCTACCAAACTGGCTAGCCGCGCCCGCCAGGGGATGTCGGCCACCAGTGCCAGCACGGCGCTCATCGTCCAATGCCCTGATAGACGAAGCCGCGCTCGCGCATGCGGGCGGGTTCGAACAAATTGCGTCCATCAAAAATGAGGGGCTGCTTCAAAGCGATCTTGATGGCATCAAAATCTGGCGCTTTGAACTGGCGCCACTCGGTCATGATGACCAGCGCATCCGCATCTTGGATAGCCGCCTCTTTGGTTCCACACAGCAAAAGGTCTGGACGCGGACCGTAAAGGTGCTGGGTCTCATCCATTGCTGCCGGGTCATAGGCTTGTACACGTGCACCGGATTGCCAGAGGGCCTCCATTAACACACGGCTGGGGGCTTCGCGCATATCGTCGGTGTTGGGTTTGAAAGCCAGCCCCCATAGCGCGATAACTTTATTGCGCAATTCACCTTGGAAGTGCGCGTGCAGCTTATCAAACAAAACCCGTTTTTGCGCTTGATTACGCGCCTCCACCGCATTGAGAATAAAGGGCTCCATGCCGATCTGCTGCGCAGACTTGACCAAGGCGCTGATGTCCTTGGGAAAACAGCTTCCGCCATAACCGGCGCCGGCATAAATGAAGTGGTAGCCAATGCGTTGATCGCTTCCTATGCCTTGGCGTACGGACTCGATATCTGCGCCCAAGCCCTCGGCGACGATAGCCATTTCATTCATCAGGCTGATGCGAGTGGCAAGCATGCAGTTGGCGGCGTATTTGGTCATCTCCGCGCTGCGCGGGCTCATGACGATGATTTTGTCATGGTTGCGATTGAAAGGCTCGTACATCTCGCGCATCAGTTTCTCGGCGCGCGCGCTGTGGGTGCCGATCACAATGCGATCCGGGCGCTGGCAGTCCGCTACCGCGGCACCTTCCTTCAAAAATTCCGGGTTGGAAACGACATCAAACTCTATATTCAGGCTTCGCTCATTGAGCGTTTGCGCAATCATTTCACTAACCCGGTCTGCCGTGCCAACGGGCACGGTGGATTTATCGACAATGACCGCGTAGCCAGTCAAATGGCTGGCAATGGTTTTGGCAACCGCCAGCACGTGGCGCAAGTCCGCGCTGCCGTCTTCGCCGGGCGGCGTGCCGACCGCGATGAAGTGGATGTCCGCATGCTGCACTGCCAAGGCGGCATCCGAGGTGAAGACCAGCCGCCCGTCGGCAAAGGCGTTTTTAACAATAGAGTCTAGGCCGGGCTCAAAAATCGGAATCACGCCTTCGCGCAAGTCCTGTAATTTTTTTTCGTCTAAGTCCACGCAAGTAACCTGATGCCCCGCGTCGGCTAAGACCGCGCCCTGAACCAACCCCACATACCCCGTGCCGAAAACCGATATCTTCATGCTTGCCCCTTAGGTAGAGCGCATGCTAGGAAAGCGATATGGCAAGTCCATGTCAAAACCATGAAGTTTTGATGATCCCCTGCGTCAAGAGACTGGTATGTTTGCCATTTATACGTAAACTCCCTGACACATTGCGTCCCTTCAACACAAGAGGTAACCCCATCGTGAAAGCAGTTTTCCCCGTCGCCGGTCTTGGCACCCGCTTCCTGCCCGCCACCAAGGCCAGCCCCAAAGAGATGTTGTGCGTGGTAGATAAACCGCTCATTCAGTACGCGGTAGAAGAAGCGATAGAGGCCGGGTTTACCGAGCTCATATTTGTGACCGGCCGCAGCAAGCGCAGTATCGAAGACCACTTTGACCGCTCTTTTGAGCTGGAGTATGAACTACAGTCCAAAAACAAAACCGATTTGCTGGCCTTGGTGCAAAACATCAAACCAGCGCATGTGAACTGCATTTACGTGCGCCAGGCCGAGGCGCTGGGTCTGGGCCATGCGGTTAACTGCGCAGCTAATTTGGTCGGCGCTGAGCCTTTTGCGGTGATATTGGCCGATGACTTGCTAGACCATCAACCTGGCGTGCTCAAGCAAATGGTGGAGCGCTACCGGCACTACCGCAGTTCGATACTGGCCGTGGAAAAAATCGCGCCGGAGCAAAGCCGTTCCTATGGTGTCATCGCCGGGCACGCGATCGAGGACCGCATTACCAAGTTGTCCAACATCGTGGAGAAGCCCGCACCGGCAGATGCACCTTCGGACATGGGCGTGGTGGGGCGTTATATCTTTACGCCATCTATCTTTAAGCACATTCAGGCGCTCAAGCCCGGCGCCGGTGGCGAGTACCAATTGACCGATGCCATCCAAAGTCTGCTAGCCCATGAGGCTGTCTATGCCTATGCCTACGAAGGTGTGCGATATGACTGTGGTTCTAAATTGGGCTACCTGAAAGCTACCGTGGAGTTTGCTTTGCGGCACCCGGAAGTTGGCCCCGAGTTTCAGGCCTACCTGCCCTCGGTCAGCGGCGCGCCTAAGAGCTAAAGCCCAGCCCTTACAAAGCCTGCGCCAAGCGCGCCACGCCGTCGAGGATTTTGTCCTCCGGTGCCGTGGCAAAACTCAAGCGAAAAGTAGCCGGGTCGCCGTTAGCGCAATAAAAAGGCATGCCCGGTACAAAGGCCACGCCGCGTTCTATGGCGCGTTTGGCAAATGCGGCGGCATCTGGGCTCTTGCCACCTGCGCCTGTGAGCCGAGCCCACACAAATAAGCCGCCTTGGGGTTGCACAAATTCAATCGCATCGCCAAGGTCGCGGCGCAGTGCATCGCCCATGGTTTGTGCTCTTTGCGCATAGACCTGGCGCACGCGATCTAAGGTGGCGGGCATGCGGCCCGCCAGCAAATACCGCGCTGCGGTGGCTTGGGCAAAGGTGCTGGTATGCGCGTCGCTAAATTGCTTGCACATGGTGGCGCGGGACAGCAACTCAGGCGGGCCCGCCATCCAACCCACACGCAAGCCGGGCGAAAGCACTTTAGACAGCGATCCGCAATGCACCAGTAAATCGCGACTACCCGGCACCTGGCTGCTCAGCGCCAACAGGCTGGGCGGCGGTGCCTCGCCAAAGTAGAGGTCGCCATAGGGGTCGTCCTCGACGATCAGCGTCTGGTATTTCACCGCCATCTCCAGCAC
>CANJXV010000088.1 GCA_947478935.1 Comamonadaceae bacterium | reverse complement strand
AGCCTGGAAGCGGCGGACCTGGCCTTTTGCCATAGCGGCGGACTGGGCTGGGATGCGCACGAAGCCTTAGCGCCTATGGGTGCGCGCGCTAGAGTCGCCGATTCGGTGGATGCGCTGGTGCAGCAACTGCGCGCAGTGGTCCAGCCGGGCGACCATATTGTGTGCATGAGCAATGGTGGCTTTGGCGGCATCCACGCCAAGTTGTTGCAGACCTTGGAAGAGGTCGCGCCGACGCATGGGTAACGCCGACGCGGATTTGCCCAGCGGCTAGTTAGCTCGCCGTGCTGCGGCGCACCCGGCGCGCTTTCACCGATTGCGACAGGCTTTCTAGGCTGCTGAGCGAATCGTCCCAGCCCAGGCAGGCGTCGGTAATACTCTGGCCGTACTGCAAACCGGCCACCGGATCTTTGCCGGGCGTGAATTTTTGCGCCCCGGCGTTCAAATGGCTTTCCACCATCACGCCAAAAATACGGGTCGAACCTTGGGCTAACTGGCCTGCGATGTCCTTGGCCACGTCCAGTTGTTTTTGGTGTTGCTTGCTGCTGTTGGCGTGGCTGCAATCGACCATCAGGGTTTGCGGCAGGCCTGCTTTGGCCAGGTCCTGACATGCGCTCTCCACGCTTTTGGCGTCGTAATTAGGTGCCTTGCCGCCACGCAAAATCACGTGGCAATCCGGGTTGCCTTGCGTTTGAACAATCGCCACTTGGCCATTTTTGTGCACCGATAAAAAATGGTGCCCACCGGCGGCTGCCTGGATCGCATCGGTGGCGATTTTGATGTTGCCATCGGTGCCGTTTTTAAAGCCAATGGGGGCCGACAGGCCCGAGGCCAGTTCGCGGTGCACCTGGCTTTCGGTGGTGCGCGCGCCGATAGCGCCCCAGGCAATCAGGTCGCCCAGGTACTGCGGGGAAATCACATCTAAAAATTCGCTACCGGCGGGCAACCCCAAGCGATTGATGTCAATCAGCAACTGGCGTGCGATGCGCAGGCCCTCGTCGATACGAAAGCTTTCGTCCAAATAGGGGTCATTGATCAAGCCCTTCCAGCCCACCGTAGTACGCGGTTTTTCAAAGTACACCCGCATCACGATTTCCAGGGTATCGGCGTAATGGTCGCGCTGCTCTTTGAGGCGCTTGGCATAGTCCAGCGCGGCGGCGGGGTCGTGGATGGAGCAGGGGCCGATGATGACCAGCAGGCGGTCATCTTTGCCGCTCATGATGTTTTGAATGCGTTTGCGGGTAGAGGAAACCAGGCCTTCCACCGGCGTGCCGCTGATTGGGAAAAAGCGGATTAAGTGTTCCGGGGGCGGCAGCACGGTAATGCCCTTGATACGTTCGTCGTCGGTAATGCTGGTGCGGTCGGCGCTGGCGGTCATTGCGGGGTTCCTTTTGCAGGTAGTTCAAAAAATCTGGACATAAAAAAACCGCCGGGGAGGCCGGCGGTTCGGGGAATTCGGTACGCTTTGTAAGTGCTTGCGTTCAGAACCCTCTCACGCCGGGGGCGTTAGAGAACCAAAAGTAGCTAAAGTAAAAGCGCGAAAAATTCATGAACAACAATGTAACACAGCAGGTCTTATGCGAAATGTAGGGCTCAGGCGGTGCCGCCCACGGTCAGGCCGTCGATACGTAAAGTGGGTTGGCCTACGCCGACTGGCACGCTTTGCCCGTCTTTGCCGCAGGTTCCTACGCCGCTGTCCAGGGCCATGTCATTGCCTATTAGGCTGACGCGTTTCAAACAGTCTGGCCCGCTACCGACCAACGTTGCGCCTTTGACCGGGTACAAAATTTTGCCGTTTTCCACCCAATACGCTTCGCTGGCGGAGAACACAAATTTGCCCGAAGTAATGTCCACCTGTCCGCCACCGAAATTAACCGCATAAAGTCCTTTTTTAATACTGCGCACGATTTCCTGGGGGTCTTTGTCGCCGCCCAGCATATAAGTATTGGTCATGCGCGGCATGGGCACATGGGCATAGCTCTCACGCCGTCCGTTGCCGGTGGGCGCCACGCCCATCAGGCGTGCGTTCATCGCGTCCTGGATATAGCCTTTGAGGATTCCGTCTTCGATCAGCACATTGCGCGCACTGGTATTGCCCTCATCATCGACGTTGAGCGAACCACGCCGATCGGCCATAGTGCCGTCGTCCAGCACCGTTACGCCTTTGGCGGCGACGCGCTGGCCGATGCGCCCGCTGAAGGCGCTCGAGCCCTTGCGGTTGAAGTCGCCCTCCAGGCCGTGGCCAATGGCTTCGTGCAACAAAATGCCTGGCCAGCCTGAGCCCAGTACCACTGTCATTTCACCTGCGGGTGCGGGCCGCGCTTGCAAATTGGTCAGCGCCGCATGCACCGCTTGGTCCACGTATTTGCTGATTTGCGCATCGTCAAAATAGGCCAGCCCAAAGCGGCCACCGCCGCCGGAGGAGCCTACTTCGCGCCGGCCTTTTTGCTCGGCAATTACCGTGACGGACAAACGCACCAAAGGTCGTACATCAGCCGCCAGCACGCCGTCGGCACGCGCCACCAGCACCACGTCGTATTCCATGGCCAGGCCGGCCATCACTTGCAAAACACGCGGGTCTTTGGCGCGGGCCATTTTTTCCACCCGCCCGAGCAAAGCCACTTTGGCTGCACTGTCCATGGTGGCAATCGGGTCTTGGTCGGGGTAGAGCGAGCGGCTGCGCGCAATCTTGGGTTTACTCACGCTGATACGGCGTTGGCTGGCCGCTTGTGAAATCGTGCGTACCGTGCGCGCAGCATCGAGTAGCGCGGCTTCGGAAATATCGTCTGAATACGCAAAAGCGGTTTTCTCGCCGCTGACTGCCCGCACACCCACGCCTTGGTCGATGCTGAAAGAGCCGGTCTTGACGATACCTTCTTCCAAGCTCCAGCCCTCGGAGCGGGTGTATTGAAAATACAGATCCGCCTCGTCCACCTTATGCGCCTTGATTTCGGCTAACGCGCGGCTCAGGTGGCCCTCATCGAGGCCAAAAGGCGTAAGTAACAGGGATTTGGCCGTGGCCAGGCGTTCGAGGGTAGGTTCGCGAGAGATCATCTTGCCATTCTAGGCGGGGGCCCATGGCCTTGGCGCTGGCGGGTCTAGGGGGGTCAGCGCGGGCACAATTGCACCGCGTCAGGACTGCACCAAGCGGCGAGCATTGGAGATGGACATCAAAATGCCGCAGGCAAAGCCCAGGGTGACCATCGCGGTTCCGCCATAGCTAATAAAAGGCAGGGGCACACCCACCACGGGCAGGATGCCGCTGACCATGGCCATGTTCACAAAAGCGTAAGTAAAAAAAATCATGGCTACGCTACCGGCAAGCAGTCGGGAAAACAAGGTCGGCGCCTCCAGCGCAATAGCCAAGCCGCGCAGGATCAGGGCAATAAAACCGGCCACCAAAAACAGATTGCCAAACAGTCCAAACTCTTCCGAAAAAGCGGCAAAGATGAAGTCGGTGGTGCGTTCGGGGATAAATTCCAGGTGGGTTTGCGTGCCTTGCATAAAGCCGGTGCCCCAAAAGCCCCCGGCCCCGATACCGATCATGCCCTGGATGATGTGAAAACCCTTGCCCAACGGATCCCGCGTGGGGTCTAGCAGGGTGCAGATGCGTTGTTGCTGGTAGTCGTGTAAGACTGGCCAGCGCATGCCGTCGGCGCATAGCACCGGTTCAAAACCAATTAGAAGCACTACGCCCGCCAGTGCCAATACCACTGGCGGCGCAATCCACTTCCAACCCACACCGGCGAAAAAAATCACCGACAGCCCAGCCAGCAACACCAGCATGGCGGTGCCTAAATCTGGCTGACGGATAATGAGGCCCACAGGCACTGCCAGTAGCACCGCGGCTACTGCAAAATCCAGCGGGCGCAACTGGCCCTCGCGTTTTTGGAACCACCAGGCCAGCATCAGAGGCATGGCGATTTTCAAAATTTCGCTGGGCTGAATCACCACGCCAATATTGAGCCAGCGGCGCGCGCCTTTTTTCGTCACGCCGAAAACGGCGACTGCGATCAAGAGCGCCACGCCCAGTCCGTACAGTGGAACGGCCAGGGTCATCAGGCGCTGCGGTGGGATTTGCGCCGCCACAAACATTACAGTGGCGGCAATCAGCATATTGCGTGCATGATCGGAAAAGCGGCCGCCAAAGTCATAGCCCGAGGAATACATCACCAGCATTCCGGCACAGGCCAGGCAAAAAACAATAAAGGCCAGTGGCCCGTCCAGCCCGGCCCACAGGGGCATCATGCGATTGCGCAGCGGTACTTTGCCAAAGGAAGTGGACATCGCCCGATTATCACGCCGCCTCTGTAAGGCGCCATGGGACAATCTGGCCATGTACCTGATGTTTGATGAAGCTGGAAAATTCATGGCCGCAAGGCTCTTGTCCGAAAGTGAGGCCTCCGCGCAAGTGGAGCTCGATAGCGGCAAGCGCCTCAAAGTCAAGGCCGCTAACGTGATGCTGCGTTTTGACAAACCCGCGCCGGCGCAATTTATGGAGCAAGCGCTGTCGCTCAGTCAGTCGGTGGAATTGGAATTGGCATGGGAATTTGCGCCTGAGGGGGACTTTGGTTTTGCCGACCTGGCGCGCGACTACTTCAGCGAGAAAGCCAGCGCGCTCGAGCAAGCCGGCATGCTGATGCGCTTGTTTGAAGCGCCACATTATTTCCGCCGCGCGGGTAAGGGGATGTTCCGTAAAGCGCCTGCCGACATCGTGGCCCAAGCCCTGGCGGCGATTGAAAAAAAGCGCCAGCAAACCGAGTTGATCGCGCAATGGGCACGCGAGCTCACCCAAGGCCATTGCCCCGCGCCGGTGCGCGCGCAGCTCTACAAAATCCTGTTTAAGCCGGATAAAAACGCGCCCGAATACAAAGCCGTGGTGCAAGCCTCGCGCGATAGCCGAACTGCGCCTTTGGACTTGCTGCTCAATAGCGGCGCCATCGATTCGCCTTACCAGTTTCACTGGAAGCGGTTTTTACTGGAAAACTTTCCGCAGGGTACGGCCTTTGCGGCTTTGGAGGCGGTGGCGCCCGCTGCAGATCTGCCGTTTGCAGCGGTGGCAGCTTTTTCGATTGATGACTCAGCCACCACTGAAATCGACGATGCCTTGTCGGTACAAGGCCTGGGTAGCGGCACGGTCACTATCGGCGTGCATATTGCTGCGCCCGGCCTGGCCATTGCGCCCGATAGTGCGATTGACCGCTTGGGGCGCCAGCGCTTGTCCACTGTCTATATGCCGGGCCACAAGCTGACCATGCTGCCCGATGCGCTGGTGCAGGTCTACACCTTGCAGCAAGGGCGCAACTGCCCGGCGCTGTCGCTCTACGTAACGCTGGACGAGCAGAGCCTTGAAATACACAGCAGCGAAACCCGCATCGAAAGCATACCTATCAGCCACAATCTGCGCCATGATCAGCTCGACAGCCTGGTCACTGAAGCTTGGCTGCAAACCGCGCAAGTCCCGGCCGCTTTAAGCAAGGATGAACAGGCCACAGCAGCGACCGCCTTGCATACCCAATTGGCCTTTTTGCACCGCTTTGCCTGTGCCCATAAGGCCCGCCGCGAAATGGTGCGCGGTAAGCCTGAAAGCTTTAACCGGCCTGATTACAACTTCCGCCTTGCCCACTTGCAGGCCGAGGAACCGGCGGGCGAGGAGACCGTGCAGATCAGCGTGCGTCAGCGCGGTGCGCCCTTGGACTTGATCGTGGCCGAAGCCATGATTTTGGCCAACAGTACGTGGGGTCAGTGGCTAGCCAGTCTGGGCGTCCCCGCGATTTACCGCAGCCAGGCCTCGATGGCGCCGGGCGTCAAAGTGCGCATGGGCACCAGGGCGCTGCCGCATGCCGGTATCGGCGTGCCCAGCTATGCCTGGAGCACCTCGCCGCTGCGCCGTTACACCGATTTGGTCAACCAATGGCAAATCATCGCCTGCGTGCGCCATGGAAGCACGGCCGCGCTGGCTGCGCCCTTCAAGCCCAAAGACGCACAATTGTTTTCCATCATCTCCGCCTTCGAAGCCACCTACGCCGCGTACAACAGCTACCAGTCGGCCATGGAGCGTTTTTGGACTTTGCAATACCTGCGCCAGAACGCCATTACCGAGCTGGTCGCCACGGTTATCAAAGACGGCCTGGCCCGCGCTGACGACTTACCGCTGGTCTTATCGATTGCCGCCGGTCCGGGTCTGCCGCGCGGTGCCCAGGTGCGGCTGCGCCTGGGCACGGTGGACCTGATGACCTTGGATGTGCCGGCCACCGTGCTCGAACGCCTGGACAGCCCAGAGCAAGCCCAAGGCGAGAGCGCTGACAACCCATCCGCCGCAGCGGGCGAGGGTGATGACGAAGAAGACCTGGTCGGCGCGATTACCATTGCCGTCGATGTTTTGGACACCCCCGACCCCGCCTGACACTGTGCTTGACATGGCGCTACACCCTGTTTCACCCCCTGCGTCACGCTGGTGGAACTGGAAGCATTGGAGCCTCTTGCAGCGTGCGCTATTTGTCTCGCTCGTGCTGCATGCCATGGTCCTCACGCTGCGCTTTGCTAGCCCGCAAACCTGGGAGCGCCTGACCGACGACAGCCCGCTGGAAATCACCCTGGTCAAAGGCTCGGGCAACCCGGCGTTGGACCGGCATGCGCAAGAGGTCGCGCGCAGTGCAGGGCCGTTTGGCGCCTTCACGCCGGAAATGCGTAATTCGCTGGACCAACTGGTGGTGGTGGCGCGCTTTTCCTTCACCCGCGACGAAGCCTTGCGGACCGAGGCGCTGGGGGCGCCGTGAGGGCTGCGTTGCGCTTCGTTGGCTTGCTGTGCCTGGCTGCGCTGGGTTTGCAACTGTATTTCGCGCTGCGCATCGCGGCCATGGCCTGGGTAGATCCGCAGTCCACCAGTTTTGAGCGCTCGCAAGTTTGGCGGCAGTTACAGGAGCAAGACAGCGTGCGCTGGAGCCAAAGTTGGCGTGATGATGCCCAACTGGGCCAGGCGCTCAAGCGCGCGGTAATCGCATCCGAAGACGATAGCTTTGCCAACCACGACGGTATCGATTGGGCGGCTTTGGAGAAAGCCTGGTCCAAAAACAGCAAGGCCGAAGAGCGCGCTGCGCAGCAAGCAGCAAAAGCTAAAAATGGCCGCGAAGCCCGCCCAGCGAAAGTGGTCGGCGGCTCGACCATCAGCCAGCAGTTGGCGAAAAATTTATTTTTGTCCGGCGAGCGCACCCTGGTGCGAAAAGCCCAGGAAATGGTCATCACCCTGCTCATGGAAAAACTGCTGAGCAAGCAACGTATTTTGGAAATTTATCTCAACAGCGTCGAATGGGGCGACGGCGTGTTCGGCGCCGAAGCCGCTGCGCGCCACTATTTCCGCAAGCCTGCCGCGCAACTGAACGCTTGGGAAGCGGCGCGCTTGGCGGTGATGCTGCCCAGGCCGCGCTATTTTGAAAAACTGCCCAATTCGGATTACCTCAGTGCGCGTGCCAGCGTCATAGTCGCTCGCATGCCCGATGCCCGGTTACCAGGTACTAGCCCGCCATGAGGATTCTGGGCGTTGATCCCGGCCTGCGCACCACTGGCTTTGGCGTGCTAGACCAGCAAGGCAGCACGCTGCGCTATGTAGCCAGCGGCACCATCAGCACCCAGGGTTTGGCCAGCCAGGCTTTACCTGATCGCATCCATGCTTTGTTCGACGGTTTGGCCGAAGTCGTGCAACGCTACCAGCCCGATAGCGCGGCGATTGAAATCGTGTTTGTGAATGTCAACCCGCAGTCCACTTTACTGCTGGGTCAGGCGCGCGGAGCTCTAATCAGCGCTTTGGTCCATGGCAAATTACCGGTGGCCGAATACACCGCATTGCAAATGAAGCAAGCTGTCGCCGGTTACGGTCGCGCCGACAAAATGCAAATCCGCGAGATGGTGCGCCGCTTGTTAGACCTGCCCGGTCTGCCTGGCCCGGATGCGGCCGATGCACTAGGTTTAGCCATTACCCATGCCCACGCCGGCGCAGCGATGGCACGCATCGCCAAGGCACAGGGCATTGGTGCAGGGGCGGGTTACAAATCGGGGCGCAGCCACTAAACGCTGACACTGGACGGCAGGGCGCAATTACCAGGCCGGCGCTAATTGTGCAAAGCCTTTTGGGGCGCTGCGTGCGTCATCAAAAGTGACTACTTCCCAATCTTGCGGCTGCGCTTGCAACTGCCGCAGCAATTGGTTGTTGAGCGCATGGCCTGAGCGGTGAGCGCGGTAATGGGCGAGTAACGGCATGCCCAATAAATACAGATCGCCCATGGCGTCCAAAATTTTGTGCTTTACAAATTCATCGTCATAGCGCAGGCCATCGGAATTGAGCACTTTGTAGTCATCCATCACGATGGCATTGTCAAGACCGCCACCCAGGGCTAGACCGTTTTGGCGCATCATTTCCACGTCTTTGGTAAAGCCGAAGGTGCGGGCACGTGCAATATCGCGCGCATACGAGCCTTGGCTTAAGTCGAAGTCCACGCTTTGCCCGGTGGAGTCCACCGCCGGGTGCGCAAAGTCGATCGCAAAACTGAGCTTAAAGCCGTGGTAAGGCTCCAAAGTCGCCCACTTGAGGTCAGCGCCCTGGCCGTGTTGCACGGAGATCGGTGCTTTAACGCGGATAAAGCGGCGCGCCGCGTTTTGCATTTCGATACCGGCGCTTTGCAGCAGAAAAACAAAAGAGGCTGCAGAGCCGTCCAGGATAGGAACTTCCTCGGCATTGATATCGACAACCATATTGTCCACGCCCAAACCCGCGCATGCGGACATGAGGTGCTCCACGGTATGTACTTTGGCGTCACCATTGGATAAGGTGGAAGCCAGCCGCGTGTCCGTAACGGCCTGCGGCGATACCGCAATAGCTACTGGATGGGGAAGGTCCACCCGCCGAAACACAATGCCCGTGCCGGGCGCTGCCGGTCGCAATGTGATTTCTACCCGCTGACCGCTGTGCAATCCCACGCCAACGGCGCGGGTGAGGGATTTAAGGGTTCTTTGTTGCAACACGGAACGATTGTAAAAGCGGGTCGGCTCAAAGCGGGCCAGTGGGGCTATACGCCCGCCCTGGCCCGCTTTGACTTAGAGACGGAGATGACCGATAGAAAAATCAATCCGCCTGCTTGCGCAGGAAGGCCGGGATTTCGTAATCGTCCATGCCGCCGCTAGAAAGCGCATCCACCTTTTGTGCTGCGGTGGTGCGGCTACCGCGCCAGACGGCGGGGGTGCTGAGCGT
>CANJXV010000087.1 GCA_947478935.1 Comamonadaceae bacterium | reverse complement strand
GGTGGAGACGATGTTCGGCGAGCGGCGCGGCGCGCTGGTGGCAATCAACCCGCAAAACGGCGAAGTGTTGGCCTTTGTCAGCAAGCCCACTTTTGACTCGAATTTATTTGTCGAAGGCATCGACCAAGATAACTGGCAAATGCTCAATGAATCGCCGGACAAACCGTTGCTCAACCGCGCTTTGCGCGGCACCTACCCGCCGGGTTCGACCTACAAGCCGTTTATGGCGTTGGCGGCTTTAGAGACCGGCACGCGCAAGCCTACAACGCTAATTAACGACCCCGGTTTTTACATTTTTGGCGGGCATCGCTTTGGCAGCCCGGAGAACGAACGCGGCGGCATCATGGACATGCGCCGCGCGATTGTGGAGTCGAGTAACGCCTATTTTTATTCGCTGGCCAACGAGTTGGGTGTGGACACCATGCACGACTTTATGAAGCCTTTGGGCTTTGGCCAGATGACTGGCATCGATGTGCTGGGCGAGGTGCGTGGCGTGCTACCCAGCCAGGAATGGAAGCGGCGCTATTACAGCAAACCCGAGCATCAAAAATGGTACGCCGGAGAGACGATTTCCTTGGGCATAGGCCAGGGCTATAACAGCTTTACTATGCTTCAATTGGCGCAGGCCATGGCCACGGTAGCCAACAAAGGCATTAAGTACACACCGCGCTTGGTGCTGGCCACCGAAGATGCCAGCACGCATGCGCGCAGCGAGCGCCCCGCCCCGCTCCCCGAAGACCTGAAGCTCTCACCTGACAACATCAATGTGATAGTGCAGGCCATGGTGGGTGTGACGCAAGAGGGCACGTCAGCGCGCGCCTTTGCCGGGGCCGCTTATTTGAGTGGCGGCAAAACGGGTACCGCCCAGGCCGTGAGCTTGGCGAAGAATGAAAAATACAATGCGGCGCGCATGGACGAGCACCAAAGAGACCATTCGCTCTATATCGCCTTCGCACCAGCAGATAACCCGAAAATCGCGCTGGCGGTGATTGTGGAAAACGCCGGTTTTGGCTCCGCCTCTGCAGCGCCGATTGCGCGGCGCGTGTTTGATTACTGGCTGTTGCAGCAATACCCCAATGACGAAGACTTGGCCGCAGTGCGCAAAGGCCTGGCCACCGCGCCCATGGGTAAACCGCGCCCGGTGACCGATGTAAGCTGGCCGCCGCCTTTGCAAACCGCTGAGCCGCAAGGCCTGGTCAACAAGCCTTAAGCGCCTCGACCTCAACGCCAAGCCCTAATCAGTCAAGCTGCATCAGGCCAGAAATGCATCCCAGGAGGTTTTGGCGATCAAGGCCGCCACCACCACCATAAACACAATGCGTACAAAGCCAGTGCCGTGCTTGAGCGCCAGATGCGTACCGGCCAAGCTGCCTGCCATATTGGACAGCGCCATGGCTAAGACCAGATGCCACCACACATGGCCGGTCCAAGCGAACAAAACCAGGGCCGCCAGATTGCTGGCCGTATTGAGCAACTTGGCGCTGGCTGACGCATGCAAAAAGTCATAGCCGGCCACGCGCACGAGCATGAACACAAAAAAGCTACCGGTTCCCGGCCCAAAAAAACCGTCGTAAAACCCCACCAGCGCGCCGATAGCGGAAAGCACCAGCATCTCACGACGGCCTTCAAAGCGCGGTGCATGCGCCTGGCCTAAATCTTTTTTTGCCAGCGTATAGACTAGTAGCAACACCAATAGACCGGGCAGGATTTTGCGTAATAAGGCGGGCGAGACCACCGTCACTAGCCATGCACCGGCAAATGCGGCTAACAAGGCCGCCGTAGCTGCGGGCAGCAGTGCACGCCAGGGCATGGTGACGCGGCGGCTGTACTGCACCGTCGCCAATCCCGTGCCCCAAATGGACGCGCCTTTGTTGGTGCCAAACAAGGTGGCAGGTGCTGCCGACGGAAACACGGCAAACAAACTGGGTATCAGGATGAGTCCGCCCCCCCCGACTATGGAATCGACAAATCCCGCTAAAAGCGAGGCGGCGGAAATAAGCAGCAATTCCATGGGGGAGTGGGGTACGAAAAAAGATGTCGCAAAGGCGTAAGAGCCGGGCATCTACGATGCCAAAGCCTGCCAAGTGTAGGGGCTTGCAAATGGGCCGTACATGGTGCTTCAATGCAAAACACGCGGACAAAAAAAAGCACCAACAAAAGTCGGTGCTTTTTGCCTCTTGGGGAGGTGTGTCAACCTTGGCTGTGCCACGGTCTTATGGTCTCCTCGGAATCGCTTGCGGCCTGTTGGGTTGCCCTTCGCTTTTCGAAGTGTGGCTTGTGTAAAAGCACTCGCGTACTGTAGCGCTGCGACGGCGGATCAACATCAGGACTTACCCTTGCTTGTTTCCCCTTAGTCTTGGGCGTCTTCGGCAATCCATTGGGCGGCTTTCTCAGCAATCATCAGGGTAGGCGAATTGGTGTTGCCGCTGGTGATAAAGGGCATCACGCCGGCATCGACTACGCGCAGCCCGGCTACGCCCCGCACTTTCAGATGCGGGTCGACTACGGCCAGCGGGTCGTCAGCGCGGCCCATCTTCGTAGTACCCACCGGGTGAAAAATCGTACTGGCAATGTCGCCGGCCAGCTTGGTCAATTCTTCGTCGCTTTGGTATTGCACACCGGGCTTATATTCCTCGGGCACAAATTTTTGCATTGCACTTTGCGCCATGATGCGCCGCGTCACTCGCAGCGAGTCGGCGGCCACTTTGCGGTCGATATCAGTGCTCAGGTAGTTAGGCGCAATCGCTGGCGCGTCGCGAAAGTCCGGGGTGCGGATGTTGATCGTGCCCCGGCTAGTTGGGTTGAGGTTGCAGACGCTGGCCGTCATGGCATTGAAGGTATGCAGCGGCGAGCCGAAGGCGTCCAAGCTAAGTGGCTGCACATGGTATTGGATATTTGGGTAAGGCTGCTGAGGGTCGCTGCGCGTGAAAGCACCCAACTGGCTGGGCGCCATGCTCATGGGCCCCGAGCGCTTTAAAACATATTCCAGCCCGATACGCGCCTTGCCCCACAGGCTGGAGGCAATGGTGTTTAGTGTGGGCGTGTTTTTCACTTTGAAAACCGTGCGGATTTGCAAATGGTCTTGCAAATTGGCGCCCACACCCGGCAGGTCTAGCCGCAGCGCGATATTCTTGGATTGCAGCAACGCAGACGGGCCGATGCCCGAGAGTTGCAGTAACTGCGGCGAAGCCACCGCACCGGCGCTCAAAATCACCTCGCGATGCGCATGGGCGGTCACCATCTCCCGGCCATTCCACACTTTCACGCCGGTGCAGCGCAAAGGCTTGGCGGTGCCTGGGTGGTTTTCTAGCACCAGCTCGCTCGCCTGCGCGCCTGTCCAGAGCTCAAAGTTGGGCCGCGCATAGCAAGTGGGGCGCAAAAAGGCCTTGGCGGTATTCCAGCGCCAACCGTTTTTTTGGTTGACTTCAAAAAAGCCTACACCTTCGTTGTCCCCCCGGTTGAAGTCTTCAGTCGCCGGGATACCCGCTTGCACCGCTGCCTGGGAAAAAGCTTCCAACACTTCCCAGCGCAAGCGTTGTTTATCCACGCGCCACTCACCGCCCGCCTTATGGTGGCGCAGCAACGCGCGGTAGGGCGAATCCGCGTCTTGCATCAGCGCGGGCACGGTGCCGCGCGCGCCGTGCAAAGCGCTGGGGCCTTTGTAGTGGTCTTCATGCAATTGGAAATAGGGGAGGCTGTTCTCCCAGCTCCAATGGGACTGGCCAGTCACATCGGCCCACCGGGCGTAATCACGCGACTGGCCGCGCATATAAATCATCCCGTTGATGCTGCTGCAACCACCCAGTGTTTTGCCGCGCGGGTAAATTAGGCTGCGGCCATTGAGACCGGTCTGGGCTTCGGTTTTGAACATCCAGTCGGTACGCGGGTTGCTGATGCAATAGAGATAACCCACCGGAATATGAATCCAGTGGTAATCGTCGCGCCGCCCTGCTTCGATCAGCAATACGCGCTTGGAGGCGTCAGCGCTCAGGCGGTTGGCCAGCAGGCAACCGGCAGTGCCTGCGCCGATGATGATGTAGTCAAAAGTGGTGTCGTTCATGCGGGGTATTGGGTAGCGGCGTCAGACTGCCACAGCGGCCTCACTTGCCGCTCCATTGGGGTTTGCGTTTTTCCTGAAACGCCATTTGGCCTTCGCGTGCGTCCTCGGTCAAGGTAAAAAGCGCAATCTGGCTTTCGGTAAAAGCCATGGATTCTTCAAAGGCCATGGTCTCCATTTTCTTCATCATGTACAGCCCACGCCGTACCGCTGCGGGTGACTTGTCTAGCAGGCGTTCCAGCAGCCATTGCAACTTGGCATCGACATCGCGGTCAATGTAATTGACCAGGCCAAACTCCAAGGCCTGCAGGCTGGTAATGGGCTCGCCCGTAATGCACATCTCCACCAGCGTGCGACGTGGAATCAGGTGCTGCAAGACGCTTAGCACCTGGGCGGGGAACACGCCCACTTTGACCTCGGGCAAACCAAAGACGGCATGCTCTGCGGCCACCGCCAAATCGCACATGGACAACAGGCCCATGCCCCCTGCCATGCACGCGCCGTTAACCCGTGCGACCAGCGGCACATAGCTGGCTTTGGCGACGCGCAAGAGCTGCGCTAAATGACCTAGCGGCTCGGAGTAATCCGTCGTGAAGGCTTGTGCGTTTTGCAAATCGGCCCCGGCGCAAAAGGCTTTGTCACCGGCGCCAGTGATGACGATGGCGCGCACGCTGCGCTCGCTTTGAGCCGCGCTGATCGCTGCAGCCATACCGGCTAGTACGCCATGGCTCATAGCATTGCGGCGTGCGTCGCGTGTGATGGTCAGCCACAGCACCGGTCCGCGTTGTTCAACAGATAAATCGGGGCTGCACAGGGCGGTGGTATCCATAAAAAACTTTCTGCCTGATCAGGTCGTTATACAGGTTGGGCAACGGGGTCGGGAAAGGGAGTGCGGGAAAAACGGCCCGGGCCAAATGGCCGCAACCCACCAAGCATACAAGTGTGCGCTTAGCGCCCGCCGCCCACGTCCAAGAGCGCGCCGGTGCAGTAACTGGCTTGCGGACTCAGTAGCCAAAGAATAGCGTTCGCCACTTCCTGCCCGCTGCCCGGACGCTGCATAGGCACTTGCGGGGCCAAGCGCTGCGCCCGGTCGGGTTCGCCGCCGCTGGCATGGATGTCGGTTTCAATGATGCCTGGGCGCACTGCGTTGACCCGGATACCTTCGGCGGCCACTTCTTTGGCCAGGCCGATGGTGAAGGTGTCAATCGCGCCTTTGCAGGCCGCATAGTCCACATATTGGCCTGGGCTGCCCAACTTGGCTGCAGCACTAGACAGGTTGACGATGGCTCCGCCGCTGCCACCATGGCGCGTGCTCATGCGCAAAACTGCTTCGCGGGCGCATACAAAGCTGCCCAGCACATGGGTGTTAAGCATGCGCGATAAGCGCGCTACGCTCATGCCATCGACGCGGGAGCTGACATCGACCACGCCCGCGTTATTCACCAATGCGGCCAAGGGTCCCCACTTGGCATCCAAGCGCGCAAAAAGCGCCATCACCTCGTCTTCGCGGCTGACATCAGCTTGCAAGGCCACGGCCTGACCACCGCTTTCGCGGATGCTGCGCACCACCTCGTCGGCAGCCAGGGAATTGGATTGGTAATTGACGGCGACCGCATAGCCGGCCTGCGCCGCCGCCAGCGCGGTAGCTGCGCCAATGCCGCGCGACGCACCCGTGATCAAAAGGACCGGGGCGTTCATAGGCTTTGGGGGGCCAACGCAGGACTGTTGGTTAGCAGCGCGCAGGGCCGAGAAAGCGCGTTGTCATACCGCGCCAGCGTGGTTTTGTGTTCTGGGGTGATGAAGCATTGCCGCATGGGGTTTGCGTCAGGCTTTGCGCAATGCGTGCGCCGCGTCCAGGGCAAAGTAGGTGAGCACTCCATCGGCGCCTGCACGTTTGAAAGCCAGCAGGCTTTCCAGCATCACCGCCTCTTGGTCCAGCCAGCCGTTTTGTGCGGCGGCCATCAGCATGGCGTACTCGCCAGACACTTGGTAGGCAAAGGTCGGCACTTTGAATTCATCTTTGACACGGCGCACCACGTCCAGGTAGGGCATGCCGGGTTTGACCATTACCATGTCGGCCCCCTCGGCAATGTCCATAGCCACTTCGCGTAGTGCTTCGTCGCTATTTCCAGGGTCCATTTGATAGACTTTTTTGTTGCCTTTGCCCAGATTACTGGCCGAGCCCACCGCATCGCGGAATGGGCCGTAAAACGCGCTGGCATATTTGGCGCTGTAGGCCATGATGCGGGTATGTACCAGTTTTTCCGCTTCCAGCGCCTGGCGAATTGCGCCGATGCGCCCGTCCATCATGTCGCTGGGCGCCACGATGTCCACCCCAGCGCGCGCCTGTGTGAGCGCTTGCTGCACCAACATAGCGGTGGTTTCGTCGTTCAGGATATAGCCCTCGGTTTCGGGCCGGGTGTCGGGAAGGCCGTCCTGGCCGTGGCTGGTAAACGGGTCCAGCGCCACATCGGTCATGACGCCTAACTGGGGAAATTCTTTTTTCAGGGCGCGTACTACGCGCGGCACCAGTCCGTCGGGGTTGAGCGCCTCGGCGCCGTCGTAGGTTTTGAGCGACGGGTCGATCACTGGGAATAAGGCTATTACCGGGATTTCCAGCTCCACACAGGCCTGGGCCACCGGCAGCAGCAAGTCCAGGCTTAGGCGTTCCACGCCCGGCATGGACGGCACGGCAACGCGCTGGCGCTCTCCCTCGACTACGAAAACCGGATAAATCAGGTCGTGCGCCGTGAGGGCGTTTTCGCGGACAAGATTGCGGGTGAAGCTATCGCGGCGCAGGCGGCGGGGCCGGCCGATAGGGAAGGGTGCGGGGGTGATCATGGGGAAAATTGTGCCTGATTTCGCAGCATGGCGGGAAGAAAAAATGTCACGACCCAAAGTCGCCGGCCGGTGCAGGAGCGCCGCATGCCTATGTACCGTTTACAACACATAAAACAAAATTATTAATAAAAATAAAAAATTCGTGACTTTTTTTCCGAGAAAGATATACTTTTGGCTGGGAACTTCGGTTTCCCCCGCTTTTCCTCCCTGAGCGGGGCCTTGATGTGTGACAGCAAATAGGCTTAACACCCCGGCCATGTGCTGGGGTTTTTTTTGCCCGCGATTTGGACCCTTCGCTTAGTGGGGCTGCGGCTACACTTTGTCCATGCTATGGGTCAAAGCCTTCCACATTGTTTTCGTCGCCAGCTGGTTTGCCGGGCTTTTTTATCTGCCGCGCATTTTTGTGAATTTGGCCATGGTCGAGCCCGGTTCCGAAGCCGAACGCGCCCGCTTACTGCTCATGGCGCGCAAGCTTTTGCGCTTTAGTACCATCCTGGCCATTCCCGCTTTGGGCTTGGGCCTGACTTTGTGGCTCTATTACGGCGTCGGCCTGGGGCCGGGCAATGGCTGGATGCATGCCAAGCTCGTGGTGGTCATCCTGACCCTGGGCTACCACCACTTGTGCGCCCGCATCCTGCGCCAATTGGAAGTGCAATCCGCTTTGCGCAGCCATGTGTGGTTCCGCTGGTTCAACGAAATTCCGGTGCTTTTCCTGGTGGCCGCGGTAGTGCTGGTGGTGCTCAAGCCTTTTTGACCGGAACGCGCCATGCACAAATCCGCTGCCTGGCCTCTCACCTGGATGTACTGCACGCTGGTGGTCTATGCCAGCCTGTACCCCTTTGCCGATTGGCGTGACCAGGGCATTGCGCCCTGGGCCTTTTTGGCCGCTCCGCTGCCGCGCTACTGGACCGGCTTTGACGTAGCGATCAATGTTGTCGGCTATTTACCGCTGGGCGCTTTGCTGGCCTGGCTGGCTTTGCGCACCCGGCACCGGGTGCCTCCAGCTTGGCTGGCGGTGGCCTGTGGCACGCTGCTGTCCTTGCTGCTGGAAACTTTGCAAAGCTATTTGCCCCAGCGCGTGGCCTCGCGCGAGGACTGGTTGCTCAATACCCTGGGCACTATCGTGGGCGCGCTGGCGGCGCTGTACCTGGCACGGCGCGGCGGCTTGGCGCGGTGGGACCGATGGCAAAACCGGTGGCTGGCGCCGCAATCGCGCGGCGTGCTGGTGCTGCTGCTCAGTTGGCCGGCCGCGCTCTTGTTTCCCTCGGCAGTTCCCTTCGGTCTAGGCCATGTCTGGGGAGGTTTGCAAGATTTGTCCGAGGCTTTGCTCGGCCTGGGCGCACATTGGTTGGAAGACGCGCAAGTGCACAAATTACTTCCCGCCATCGATGCAGTGCCGCTGGGATCAGTCGCTACGCTGGCCTGCGTGGTCACCGGTTTGCTGGCCCCTTGTTTACTCGGCTTTGGCCTGCTGCACAGGCCCCGTCACCGCGTCTGGCTCAGCTTGGTTGTGGTTGCCGTGGGCGTGAGTGCCAGTGGCCTATCAGCTGCCCTGAGCTGGGGGCCGACACATATGTGGTCTTGGCTGGACGCCACCACCAGTGCGGGCCTGCTGGCCGCGCTGGTCCTGGCCATGGCCCTGGCGCGCCTACGCTGGCGCTGGGCATTGGTCCTGGTGTTTGTTCTGCTATGCGGTCATGTGGCCTTGCTGAATCAGGCGCCAGCTAACCCGTATTTTGCGCAAACCTTGCAATCCTGGGAGCAGGGCCGCTTCGTACGCTTTAATGGTTTGGCCGAATGGCTGGGCTGGCTCTGGCCCTATGCGGCCATCGCGCTGGCACTGGCCCGGCTGCGCATAGCCACGAGCGAATCTAAAATCAGTGTATGACTTCCACCCCATCCGCTGCGCCAGCCGCAGACTCAAGCTACTACCAGCGCCATATTTTTTTCTGCTTGAACGAACGCAAAAACGGCGAAGAATGCTGCGCACAACACCAAGCGCAAGCCGGCTTTGACCGCTGCAAACAACGTGTCCGGGATGCCGACCACAATGGCCCCGGCCAGGTGCGCGTCAACAAAGCCGGATGTCTGGACCGCTGCGCCGGTGGCCCAGTGGCAGTGGTCTATCCCGAGGCAGTTTGGTACACCTATGTGGACAGCGCCGATATCGACGAAATCGTGGACAGCCACTTGCTGGGCGGCAAACCGGTCGAACGCCTGCGCCTGCCCCCCAACGTCGGGCGCTAAGCGCGTATGAATGCACGTACCCAGCAGCTGGCACTTCAGGGGCCAGTCGGCAGCCTGCAAACTTTGGTGGACATGCCGGCCCTGGAGGCGGGTCAAAAACCTGTCGGCGTGGCG
>CANJXV010000086.1 GCA_947478935.1 Comamonadaceae bacterium | reverse complement strand
CGCATCCCATCATGATGGGTAACGTGTGGCAGGTGCTGCCAAAGCTGCTGCCATGAGTTTGCAATTGATCAGCCCGCGCGAGGTCATAGACCGCTACGCGCAATTTGACACTGTAATAGATGCGCGCAGCGAGTCCGAATACGCCCTGGATCACCTGCCCGGCGCCCTTAACTGGCCCACGCTGAGCGACAGCGAGCGCCAGGCCATTGGGACGATGTACAAGCAGGTAAGCGCCTTCGAAGCTAAAAAACGTGGTGCGGCCATTGCGGCGCGCAATATCGCCACCCACATCGAAGCCCATGTGCTGGACAAGCCGCGCGACTGGACGCCATTGGCCTATTGCTGGCGTGGCGGTAAGCGTAGCGGCGCGCTGTCACTCATCCTGGACCAAATCGGGTTTAGGGTCGGCTTGATCGACGGGGGCTACAAGGCCTTTCGCGCCGAAATGCTGCTCGATATGGACCGCCTGGCTCGGCAATTGCAATTCAAAGTGGTGTGCGGCACAACGGGTTCTGGCAAGACCCGCCTACTACAGGCATTAGCCGCAACAGGAGCCCAGGTGCTCGACCTGGAGGCACTGGCGCAGCACCGCAGCTCGGTCCTAGGCGCTATTCCCGGCCAGGCGCAGCCCAGCCAAAAACGGTTTGACACCCTAGTCTGGGACGTTTTGCGTGGTTTTGACGCCGGGCGCACGGTGTTTGTGGAAAGCGAAAGCAAAAAAGTAGGCAATGTGGCTATACACGCCGGGCTGCTAGAAGCCATGCGCGCCAGCGCCTGCGTGTTCATTGAGCTTCCACTGGCCGAGCGCGTCGCACTTTTGCTGGAAGACTATGCGTTTTTTCTGCGTAATCCGGAGTATTTTTGCCAACGGCTCGACGCCCTAACGGCGCAGCGGGGCAAGGCAACGGTAGAAGCTTGGAAAGACGCGGTGAACCAGGGGGACTTTGCCAGCGTGGTGCGATCACTTCTGACCGAGCACTATGACCCGGTGTACCTGCAATCGATTGAGCGTAATTTTGTTCACTATCCGCAGGCGCAGCGCCTAGAAATAGCCGATCGCGGCGCTGTGGCCATGGGCCACGCCTGCGCTGTACTGGCCTAGCTCTGAGTCGGCCCGGGATCGGCCTGGGGCGGGATGTAAGCCGGTGGCACCAAGTCATCGGAATCGGATTCACCCATTTCGCCCCCGACTTTGCGCTCGGTTTTGCTCTTGAGCTTGTCTTCTTTCTTACGCTTTTTAGCCAGTTCTTTTTGGCGCTTTTCGTAACCGTAATTGGGAGTTGCCAAGATGATCTTTCGTAAATGTGGACTGACTTTAACACCACCCCTTGGCCGTGCTGGCTGGGGCTTGGGCAAAGCAAGCCTAGGGCTTAGCGACAAGGTGCAAGGCTGCGCTTTTAAGGCCCCAGGCCAATTCCCTTGACCGACCCTCACAGCGCAAAAAGCTTGCCACCTGACAGTCCAGCCCTCAAGAACAATTACCCCATGCCAAGAAAATGGCTTTAAAAGCAAAAATACAAAAAACGTTCTTTTTATTTGTTAAAATTAAAAATAAACATAATTACACTAAGCGTTATCTCCCAAGAAAGCATATTGAGCGTGCAAAGCTTGAAATTCGTGACAACTGCATTCCCTGGAATCCCGCCAGGAGCTGTTTGGCCCGCGCCTAGGGGAAAACTGTCTTCGCCGGCAGTGAGGCAATCAAAACAAGGCCTTTTCTACCGGGTAGGGCAATATTTCGCTTCGCTTTCAGTGGCCACCTTGCACTGCATAGGACTGGTGCTGGCGCTTTGCCTTGCTAACGCCGCCACGGCCCGCGAGCTGGACTTCGCTAAAGTGGGGAAAGAAACCCTGAACCTCGACGCGCACGCCAGTTGGGCCGAAGACCGCACTGGCGCGCTCGCCTTCGACCTGGCGCGCAGCGACAAGGGACCCTTGACCTTCAAGGAAATCCCCGCGGGCGCATGGAATGCGAATTTCGACCGCAGCAGTTCAGCCTATTGGGTCAAGCTGCCGATTATTAATTCCGGCGACACGCCGGCTGGGCGCTTACTGGTAATGGCACAACCCCTCTTAGAACATGTCGAAGTATTTCGCGAAGCGCCTGACGGGTCTTTGCGAGGCACAAAAACCGGTCATGGCATGGCTTTTGACAGCCGACCCTACCCGCACCGCTTAATCATTATTCCCTTCCAGCTGGCCCCTCGAGAGAGCCAAACCGTGTGGTTGCGGGTTAAGAGCCCGTTGAGCGTGGATTTATCGGCGCAGCTGTGGGACAACGCAACTTTTCAAGCGGCAGAGCATGCCGACGCGATGCGCTACGGCTGGATAGGTGGTGTTTGCGCGGCGTTGGCGCTGTTGTTTGCCATTTTGTGGGCCGCAACCGGGCAAAAAGCCTTTGCCTGGTACCTGGGGACGGTACTGGCCGCCACCTGGCGCATTGGCGAGAACAGCGGACTGCTGCCGATGCTTTTGCCTTGGAGCGGACACACGCTGGCCACGGTGTCGCACCTGCTGGCAGACGCAGCCTTGCTGTTTTGTACCGTGGGCCTGTTGCTCCACGCTTTAGGCACACTGGCGGCGGATCTTGCCTACCGGCGCCTTTTGTACGCCTCGGGAGCGCTAAGTTTGGCACTTGTGGCCTTCGTACCCTGGCCGATGCTGGCCGCAGCGGTCCTACACGTCGGCATACCCCTGGTCTACGGGGTTTTGGTGCTGCTAAGCGCTGGGCTCGCAGTACGAGGAGAGCGTCAGTTTCTTTGGTATTGCATAGGGCTGGTAGTACCGCTGGTGAGTCTGTATTTGCAGAATCTGCCTCAAAGCGACTCGGTTGGCAGTATTTTGCTAAGCAGCTACAGCATGGACAGCGCTCTGTTGCAGGGCCTAGTGGTCCTGGCGGGCGCGGTGGCCTTCCAGGAAATGCAAAAGCGCCAGATCCATATGCGCGAATTGCGCGCCTTGCTGCATGAGCAAAACCAGGCTTTGGAAAAAGCGCGACAGGCCGAAATTGATTTGGAGTCGCAGGTCTCGCAGCGCACGCAAGAGCTGGCCATGGCAGAGCGGCGCTTGGAGGCGCTCAGCACCGTGGACGGTATGACTGGCGTGGCCAACCGCCGTCGCTTTGACGAAACATTGCAAGTGGAATGGGGTCGTGCTGCGCGGGACAAACGACCTTTGTCGGTCGCGCTGATCGATGTGGACTGGTTCAAAACCTATAACGATCGCTATGGGCACCCGGCGGGCGACGCTTGCCTGCGCCAGTTGGCGCGGGTATTTGAAGCGGGCGTAATGCGCAGCGGCGATTTGATAGCGCGCTACGGCGGCGAAGAATTTGTGCTGATTGCGCCGGATACAGACTTAAACGGTATCAACACCATTGCCAGCTATCTGTGCCAGGAAGTGTTTGCCTTAGCGCTTGTGCATGAAGACTCGCCCTATGGCCGAGTGTCGGTGAGCATCGGCGTAGCCACTGCATACCCGCACCATGGCTCCAAACCATTGCAATTGGTGCAGCAAGCCGACGCAGCTTTATACCGTGCCAAACAACAAGGCCGCCACCGCGTGGCGGGCCCTGAAGCCGCCAACGAAAAAACTTAGAAGTTCAGCGTGCGCTTGTCCACGGCCAGGGCTGCTTCCTTGGTCGCTTCGCTCAGCGATGGATGCGCATGGCAAATGCGTGCAATGTCTTCGGCGCTGGCTTTGAACTCCATTGCCACTACGGCCTCAGAAATCAGCTCAGAAACCTGCGGACCCACCATGTGCACACCCAGGATTTCATCGGTAGTGGCATCGGCCAAAAACTTCACCATGCCGGTGGTATCGCCCAAAGCGCGGGCGCGTCCGTTTGCCAGGAAAGGAAAAGTACCGGCCTTATAGGCCACCCCATCGGCTTTGAGTTGCTGCTCGGTACGGCCAACCCAAGCGATTTCGGGGCTGGTGTAAATCACCCAGGGGATGGTGTTGAAGTTGACATGCCCATGCTGACCGGCGATGCGCTCGGCCACCGCCACGCCCTCTTCTTCGGCTTTGTGCGCCAGCATGGGGCCGCGCACTACATCGCCCACTGCCCAAATGCCACTTACATTGGTTTTGCAATCTGCATCTACCACAATCGCCCCGCGCTCTTCCATCGCCAAGCCCACCGCTTGCGCGTTCAGGCCGGTGGTATTGGGCACGCGACCGATAGAGACAATCAGCTTGTCCACGTCCAGCGTTTGCGCTTCGCCCTTGGCATTGGTATAGGCAATGGACACGCCTTTCTTGCTGGACTTGATGTCGCCCACTTGAACGCCCAACTCGATGTGCAAGCCCTGTTTGTCAAAGGCTTTTTTCGCCTCTTTGGCGATTTGCTGATCGACCGCGCCTAGGAAGGTGGGCAAGCCTTCCAAAATCGTGACCTGCGCGCCCAGTCGCCGCCAGACGGAGCCCATTTCTAGGCCAATCACCCCTGAGCCGATTAGGGCCAGTTTTTTAGGCACTGCCCCCAGGCGCAGTGCGCCGTCGTTGGACAGGATATTTACTTCATCAAACGGCGCACCGGCTAATGGCCGCGCATTGGAGCCGGTGGCGATGATGACGTGCTTGGCCGCCAGACTTTGCCCCTCTGCACCGCTCACCTCCACGGTATGCAGTCCGTTTTGAGACGATGCAAAGGCGCCGCGTCCATGGAAAAACGTAACTTTGTTTTTCTTGAACAAATACAAAATGCCATCGTTGTTTTGTTGGACCACCGCGTCTTTGCGGGCCAGCATTTGCGTGACATCCATGGCCACGCCGGTGGCGCTGATGCCATGGTCTGAAAAATGGTGCAGCGCGTGGTCGAAGTGTTCGCTGGACTGCAGCAAGGCCTTGGATGGAATGCACCCGACATTGGTGCAGGTGCCGCCGGGTGCGGGGCCACCCTTGGCATTTTTCCATTCGTCAATGCATGCCACCTTAAAGCCCAACTGGGCTGCGCGGATGGCCGCTATATACCCGCCGGGACCCGCGCCGATGACGATGACGTCAAATTCTGTGCTCATGGCGCTTCCGATCAGATGTCAAACAAGAGGCGCGAAGGATCTTCCATCGCATCCTTAATCGCCACCAATCCCAGCACTGCTTCGCGCCCGTCGATGATGCGGTGGTCATAGCTCATGGCAAAGTAGTTCATAGGGCGCACCACCACCTGGCCGTTTTCGACCACGGCGCGGTCTTTGGTGGCGTGCACACCCAAAATTGCCGATTGCGGCGGATTGATGATGGGCGTGGACAGCATGGAGCCAAAGGTGCCGCCGTTGGAGATAGAAAAAGTGCCGCCCGTCATGTCGTCCATACCAAGCTTACCGTCCCGCGCTTTGACGCCGAACTCAGCAATTTTCTTCTCGATATCGGCAAAGCTCATTTGGTCGGCGTTGCGCAAAATCGGCACCACGAGGCCACGCGGCGAGCCCACTGCAATGCCGATGTCAAAGTAACCGTGGTACACGATGTCACTGCCATCGACCGAAGCGTTGAGCACCGGATATTTCTTGAGTGCATGCACCGCCGCTTTGACAAAAAAGCTCATGAAGCCCAGCTTAACGCCGTGCTCTTTTTCAAATCGCTCCTGGAATTTTTTGCGCATCTCCATGACCGGGGCCATGTTGATTTCATTGAAGGTGGTGAGAATTGCGTTAGTGGCTTGCGATTGCAAGAGACGCTCTGCCACGCGGGCGCGCAATCGGCTCATGGGGACGCGTTGCTCTGGGCGATCACCCAAGCCGATGCTGGCCGGGGCCGACACCTGCGGCAAAGTACTTTGTGGCACACCAGTGGGGATCACCGCAGCGGGCGCGGGTGTTTGCAGGGCTTGCAACACATCGCCTTTGGTGACGCGGCCATCTTTGCCGGTGCCGGGCACCGAGCCTGGCGCTAATTGATTGTCAGCCATCAGTTTGGCTGCGGCGGGCATCAAGACGTCGGCTTTGCCGGCCGTTGGTGCGGCAACTGCAGGTGCCGAAGTCGCTGAAACGGCAGGTGCCGGTGCTGCGGCGACTTTGCCATCGGTATCGATGCGGGCGATCAACTGTTCCGCCTTGACCATGCCGCCGTCAAGCACCAGGATTTCCGACAGCACGCCAGCCGAAGGGGCAGGCACTTCGAGTACCACTTTGTCGGTCTCGATCTCGATCAGCGTTTCATCTGCGGCGACGCTGTCGCCTACTTTTTTCTTCCACTGGAGCATCGTAGCTTCGGCCACAGATTCAGACAGTTGGGGAACTTTTACTTCAACGATAGCCATACGATTCTTTCAATGTGTTTGCGTGTCGGGGCGTGGACTTATTTGGTCAACACCACGCCTTTGAGCTTGCCGAATGCGCCATCGACAAGTGCTTTTTGCTGCTCCTGGTGCAGGTGCGAATAGCCTACGGCCGGTGAGGCCGAAGCGGCGCGACCGGCATAGCCGAGTTTTTGACCATCCAACATGTTTTCATGGATGTAGTGCTGCACAAAAAACCACGCGCCCTGGTTTTGCGGCTCGTCCTGGGTCCAGACGATTTCGGTGGCGTTCGGGTACTTTTTAATCTCGTTAGCAAAAGCCTTGTGCGCAAACGGGTACAGCTGCTCGATACGCACAATGGCCACATCGTCCGAACCGCGCTCTTCGCGCTTTTTCAACAGATCGTAATAGACCTTGCCCGAACACACGACGATGCGTTTTACCTTCTCCGCTTTAATTTCTTTAACCTCACCAATAACCGTTTGGAAGCCACCACGGGTGAATTCGCTCAACGGCGAGGTGGCGTCTTTGTTACGCAACAGCGACTTGGGCGTCATGATGACCAAGGGCTTGCGCACATTACGCACCATTTGGCGGCGCAGCACATGGAAAATTTGGCTGGCGGTGGTGGGTTGCACGATTTGCATATTGGTGTCCGCCGCCAATTGCATAAAGCGCTCTAAGCGCGCCGAGCTGTGCTCCGGGCCCTGGCCCTCGTAACCGTGCGGCAGCATCAAAGTCAGGCCATTGACGCGACCCCACTTAACTTCGCCGGACGCAATGAATTGGTCAATCACCACTTGCGCGCCATTGGCAAAGTCACCAAACTGCGCTTCCCAGATCACCATGGTGTTGGGGTCGTTGGAGGCATAACCGTACTCAAAGCCCAGAACGGCTTCCTCAGACAGGATGGAGTCGATCACCACAAACGGCGCCTGTCCATCGGCCACGTTTTGCAAAGGCACGTACGTGCCCACGTCCCATTTTTCGCGGTTCTGGTCGTGGATGACGGCGTGGCGGTGGGTAAAGGTCCCGCGTCCGCTATCTTCGCCGGAGAGCCGCACCGGATAGCCGCTGGCCACCAGAGAGGCCAAGGCCATGTGCTCGCCCATACCCCAATCCACCGGAATATCGCCACGACCCATGGCCGCGCGGTCGTCATAGACCTTGCGCACCAACTGGTGTGGCGTTACGGTGGTGGGAATCGTTGTGAGCCGCTCGGCCAAACGCTTCCACTCGCTCAGGGGCAGCGCGGTATCGCCGGCATCCGTCCACTTTTTGCCTAAAAACGGCGCCCAATCCACAGTGAATTTGGTTTTGAAGTTGGTCAGTACTGGGTCAGCAGCGTGGCGCCCTTCATCTAGCGCTGCGCGGTAGGCTTTGACCATGTCTTCGCCCAGGGTCTCGCCCAGACCCTGCGCGCTCAGCTTGTCCGCAAAGAGCTTGCGGGTACCGGGATGCACGCCTATTTTTTTGTACATCAGCGGCTGCGTGAGGCTAGGCGTGTCTTGCTCGTTGTGGCCTAGTTTGCGGAAGCAAATAATGTCTACCACCACATCCTTGCGAAACCGCATGCGGTATTCCAGCGCGAACTGCGTGGCCAGCACTACGGCCTCAGGGTCGTCGGCGTTTACATGCAGCACCGGCGCTTCCACCATCTTGACGATGTCGGTGCAAAACGCACTGGAACGCATATCGCGCGGGTCCGAGGTGGTAAAGCCAATTTGGTTATTGATGATGATGTGTACCGTGCCGCCTGTGGTGTAGCCACGGGTCTGGGCCAGTGCCAGGGTTTCCTGGTTCACACCTTGCCCGCCGAAAGCAGCGTCGCCATGCACCAACACCGGCAGCACCTGCTTGCCCTGCGGGTCGGAACGGCGGTCCATGCGCGCGCGCACCGAGCCTTGGACCACAGGGTTAACGATTTCCAGATGCGAGGGGTTAAAGGCCAAAGACAAATGCACGGGACCGCCGGGTGTGCTCATGTCCGAGCTAAAGCCCTGGTGGTATTTCACATCCCCAGAGGTCAGTTCTTCAGGCGCGGTGTGGTCAAACTCGGCAAACAAATCTTTGGGCTGCTTGCCCATGGTATTTACCAGCACGTTAAGGCGTCCCCGATGGGCCATACCGATCACGATCTCTTGTACGCCCTGGCTGCCTGCGGCCTGGATCAATTCGTCCATGGCAGCGATAAAGCTCTCGCCGCCTTCTAGCGAAAAGCGCTTTTGGCCTACGTATTTGGTGTGCAGAAAACGCTCTAGTCCTTCAGCGGCAGTCAGACGACCCAAGATGTGCTTTTTCTTGTCGGCATTGAAATTGGGTTTGCTGCGCACGGCTTCCAGCTTTTGCTGCCACCAGCGCTTTTCGTCCTGGTCGGTGGCGTACATGAACTCAGCGCCTAGCGTCCCGCAATAAGTCTCGCGCAATGCGTTGAGCAATTCGCGAAGCGACATGCTGTTTTTGCCGAAGAAGGTATTGCTGGTGTCAAACACGGTTTCCTGGTCGGCACCGCCAAAGCCGTAAAACGCAGGGTCCAGGTCGGGAATGTGCGGGCGCTCGGTGCGCTTGAGTGGGTCCAGATCGGCCCAGCGCTGGCCGACGTTGCGGTAGGCGGCGATCAGCTGTTGCGCGGCGGTGCGCTTGCGGCCCATTTCAGCGTCAGCGCTGGCCAGCACCACACGGGTACCGCCGGACTTGGCGCGCTGGGCAAAGGCATTAACCACCGGCAGATGCGCCACGTCGCGCGCGTTGCTCCCGTCAGACGCCGGCACATGTTGCAAAGCGTCAAAGTAGTCGCGCCATGTGTCAGGCACGCTGCCAGGGTTGTCGAGGTATTTTTCATACATCTCTTCGACATAAGGCGCATTGCCGCCGAAGAGAAAAGTGTTGCCCAAATAGGCTGAATAGACGGACGAACTCGTACTCATTTTTCGCTGACCTCCGTTTCCCTCCGGGGAAACATAAGCTGGTTAAAAGACCTTCCGCTGTACGGCTTGACCGGATGGCGGATGCGACGTTGGCGCT
>CANJXV010000085.1 GCA_947478935.1 Comamonadaceae bacterium | reverse complement strand
TGCGTGGTGCTGTGCTCGCCGTTTGCGCCGTGGATAAACGCATGTACCGCCGAGCCAAAGCCAAACCACCCGGGCAGCGTCAGGCGGCATTGGCCCCAGCTAAAGCCCCAGGGGATGGCGCGCAGGTCTTCAATCGCCTGCGTGGCTTTGCGCGATGCCGGGCGCGAGCCAATGTTGAGTTCGGTGATTTCGCGCAGTGGCGTAGCGCTGAAAAAATAGTCGCTAAAGCCAGGTGTTTCATATACCAAGGCGCGGTAGGCCGCCATGCTGTGGGCGGACAGTTCGTTTGCGGCGGCTAAAAAGCTTTTGCTGGCCGGTTTGGTCGCTTGTAAGAGCGTGGCTTCCAAGGTAGCGGCGACCAGGGTTTCCAGGTTGCGTCGGCCGATTTCGGGGTTGGCATATTTGGAGCCAATGACTTCGCCCTGCTCGGTCAAGCGGATTTGCCCGCGCACCGTGCCCGGCGGTTGTGCCAGGATGGCTTGGTAGCTGGGGCCGCCGCCGCGCCCCACGGTGCCGCCGCGCCCGTGGAACATGCGCAGGCGCGTGGGGTGGCCGCTAGCGCTCAGTTCGTCAAACACCGCCACTAGCGCGATTTCCGCACGGTATAGCTCCCAGTTGCTGGTGAAGATACCGCCGTCTTTGTTGCTGTCCGAATAGCCCAACATGATGTCTTGCTCACCACCGCTGCGCTGAATCAGCGCGGCAACGCCGGGCAGTGCGTAAAACTCGCGCATGATGGGCGCGGCATTACGCAAGTCTTCGATGGTTTCAAACAGCGGCACAACGATCAAATCGCACACCGCATCTAAGTCCAAGGTGCCGCGCAGGAGCCCGGCCTCTTTTTGCAGCAGCAAAACTTCCAGCAAATCACTGACGCTCTCGGTGTGGCTGATGATGTAGTGGCGAATGGCCTCTGTGCCAAAGCGCTCGCGCATGACGCGGGCCATGGCAAAAATAGACTGCTCGGCCTGGGCGTGCGCCGAGTAGTGGGCGCCTTGCACTTGCAGCGAACGCGCGTCTTGCAACAGCCCCAGCAGCAGGCTGCGTTTATCGGCTTCGGGCAATGCGCTGTAGTTCGGTTGCACACGCGCCACGCGCAGCAGCTCGGCCACGACTTCTTCATGCTTATCCGAGCTTTGGCGCAAATCGACCGTGGCAAGGTGAAAGCCAAATACTTCAACGGCGCGGATCAGCGGGTGCAGTCGCTGCGCGCTCAAGGCGCCCGCATGGTTGGTTAGTAGCGAGGCCTCGATGGTGCGCAAATCCTGCGCAAACTCTTGCGGCTGGGCGTAAGCATTTTGCGGGGCGACGGCGTGCAGTGTGGCCTCGGTACCGGTCAGTTGCTGCAAGGTCGCGGCCAGACGCGCATAGATGCCTATCAGCGCGCGGCGGTAGGGCTCATCACCGCGGTGTGGGTTCCGGTCCGGGCTGCGCTCGGCCAGGGCTTGCATGTCCGGATTGCATTGGGTCAATAGGGCTGAGAGCGACAACTCGCTGCCCAGGTAATGCACTTCGGTCAGGTAATGGCGCAGCGCCACTTCGCTTTGCCGGCGCAGCGCGTAGTCCAGTGTTTGGGCGCTGACGTTAGGGTTACCGTCGCGGTCGCCGCCAATCCATTGGCCCATGCGTAAAAACGTGTGCGGTAGGCGTTGGCCCAGCATCAGTTCCATGCTGGCATAGAGCTTGGGTATTTCACGCAAAAACGTGGTTTCGTAATAGCTCAGTGCGTTTTCGATTTCGTCGGCTACGCTCAGTTTGTTGGAGCGCAGCAATCGGGTTTGCCACAGTTGCATGACACGGGCGCGTATCTGAGCTTCGTTGGCGGCCAGTTCGCGCAGGGCCAGCGCGTCAGGGTGGCCGCTGGCGTCGGTGCCCAGGCTCTTGATGTCGTCGCGCGCGGCTAGCAATTGGGCGATGGCGCGCTCGGCATCCAAAATACTTTTGCGCTGTACCTCGGTAGGGTGCGCAGTGAGCACCGGCGAGATAAAGCTTTGCGCCAAACTTTGCGCCACAGCTTTGGCGCCGATGCCACCCTCGCGCAGGCGTGCCAGCGCCACTTCCAAGCTGCCTTCTTGCAGATCACCCGCGCGATCATGGATAACGTGCAGGCGGATTTGGTGTCTGTCTTCGGCCAGATTGGCCAAGTGGCTGAAGTAGGTGAAGGCACGGATAACGCTAACGGTCTGCGCGGCGTCCAGGCGTTTGAGTAGTTTTTTAAGGGCCTTGTCGGCTGCATGGTCGGCATCACGCCTAAAGGCCACGGACAAGCGGCGTACTTGCTCCACCAGTTCAAAGGCTTTCAAGCTGTCGTGCTCGCGAATTACGTCACCCAAGATTCGCCCGAGCAGGCGGATATCTTCAAGTAGTGGGCGTTCGCTGTTTTTGCGCTGGCTGGCAGTGGTGGGTGTGGCGGGCATGCGGATCGGTCAGTAGTAAAGGGGCGTTGCCTGGGGCTGGGGTCCATGCGGGTGGGCTGCGCCGGGCTGGTAAGCCCTTGTGGGCGCTACTGGGCAAGTAGCTTGCCACAGCCCATGCTAGCATCCCCCACAGCGTTTGACGCCCACATTGTTTACCAATAGGTTACGACTTTGCAACACTTCACTATTGCCACTCGCGAGAGCCGTTTAGCCATGTGGCAGGCTGAACACGTACAAGCGCTTTTGCAAGCCCAAGGCCACCAAGTTAGCCTTTTGGGCATGACGACCAAAGGCGATCAGATTCTGGACCGGTCGCTAAGCAAAGTCGGCGGCAAAGGTCTGTTTGTCAAAGAACTGGAAACGGCACTCGAAGAAGGCCGCGCCGATTTGGCGGTGCATTCGCTTAAAGACGTGCCGATGGAATTACCTCCCGGCTTTGCGCTGGCCTGCGTGATGGAGCGCGAAGACCCGCGCGATGCCTGGGTGTCCAATACCTATTCCACGATTGACGCCTTACCGCAAGGTGCAGTGGTCGGCACCTCCAGTTTGCGCCGCGTGGCCTTGCTGCGCGCTATTCGCCCGGACCTAAAAATTGAAGCTTTGCGCGGCAACCTCGATACCCGCTTGCGCAAACTGGACGAAGGCTTGTACGACGGCATCATTTTGGCCGCTGCTGGCCTCAAGCGGCTGGGATTGGCCTCGCGCATTGCCCAAGTGTTTGAGCCTTCTCACATGCTGCCCGCGGCCGGGCAGGGTGCGCTGGGAATTGAAATCCCCAGCGGCCGCGACGATGTAGCGCAGGCACTTTCGCATTTGCTGCATATGCCCACGTTTTTGGCGGTATCGGCGGAGCGCATGGTCAGCCGTTTGATGGGCGGCAGTTGCTCGATGCCTTTGGCCGCGCACGCTACGTTTACTGGCGACAAGCTAGATCTCCACGCCGCTTGGGGCGACCCGGCAGGCGAGCAACCACTGGTCCAAGTGAACGGACAAGCCGCTGTGCACACGCTGAACGAGGCCGAAGCACTGGGCACGCAGGTAGCGAAGGCGCTGCAGGCCGGTGTGGCGAAAAACGCATAACTATGACGCAGCCCACTTTACGCGCCATCGTCACCCGGCCAGGTCAGGAGGCAGATGCGTGGGCGGCACAAATTCAGCGCAACGGCATCGACGCGGTGGCGTTCCCGATGATCGAGATCGTCGCCGTGCCGGACCGGTCGCAGCTTGCCAAGGCTTGGAAAGATTTGGCTCAATACGACGCTTTGATGTTTGTAAGCAGCAATGCAGTCAGCCATTTTTTTGCGGCCCGGCCTGCTGATGTAGTTAGCCCGTGGGCATCGGCAAGCAAGGCGCCGCGGGCCTGGGTCACCGGGCCCGGTAGCCGTGCGGCCTTGCTGGCGCAAGGGGTACCCGCAGGCCACATTGACATGCCCCCGCCCGCAGCGCAAAGCCTGGACTCCGAAGCCTTGTGGTTGCAAGTTGAAGCCCAAATTCAGGCAGGTACGCGGATCCTGATCGTGCGGGGCGATAAGGCATCAGAGGCCGTTGATGCAACGGCGCCCGGCAGCCCCAGTGGGCAGGGTCGCGACTGGTTGGCAGTGCAATTAGAAGGTCGCGGCGCGAAGGTGGACTATGTGGTGGCTTATGCGCGCAGACCACCGCAGTGGACTGCGGACCAGCGTGCCATCGCCTTGCAATCGCTGCAGGGCCGCGACGTCTGGGTGTGGACTAGCGCCGAGGCCCTGGGCAATTTGCTGGCGGCTTTTCCTGGGCAAACCTGGGCCGGGGCCAAGGCGGTGGCCACGCATGCACGTATTGCGCAGGCGGCGCGGCTGGCCGGTTTTGGCAAGGTGGCGCTGGCCCGACCGGGCCTGGCTGCCCTGTGCGCGTCGATAGAATCGCTGGCATGACCAGCGCCGCCGACGAAGCAACTCCACCTGAACCGGTAGCGCCTGTACCCCCGCTATCACCACCTTCGGATACGCCAGTATGGTGGCTGTACCTGAGTGCATTGATTGCCGTTGTTGCCCTGATGGCTTGCGTGCTCTTGTGGCAAAAAGTGCGTGGCATGCAGGAAAACCTGGCACGCCAAAGTGCCGATGCCGTGGGTCAAAGTACCGATGCTAAAACCAGCGCCCACCAAGCGCGCGATTTGGCGATGGAGACGGCTGCAAAGCTTGCGGTTACTGATGCCAGACTCACCGAAGTGGCGCTGCAGCGCGCGCAGGTGGAGGAATTGATTCAAAGCCTCTCGCGCTCGCGCGATGAAAATTTGGTGGTGGACATCGAAGCGGCAGTGCGCCTGGCGCAGCAGCAAGCGCAACTGACCGGCAGCATCGAGCCTTTGGTGTCGGCGCTGAAAATGGCCGATGTGCGGCTGGGGCGTGCCGCGCAGCCGCGCCTAGCCCCACTGCAACGCGCCATCGCCCGCGACATAGCGCGCGTGCAGAACACGCCGCTGTCGGACACCCCGGGCTTGTTGCTGCAACTGGACGAATTGGTCTTGTTAGCCGATGAATTGCCCCTGGCCAATGCCGTGGGTCAAACTGCGCCTGCGGACACGTTGGCGCGCAATCCGCAGGAAGCGGTGGGCGATTGGTGGCTGCGCGTTTTGGCGGTGCTGCGCGAAGAAGCCAAAAGCCTGGTGCGCGTGAGCAAAATCAACGAGCCCGAGGCCGCGCTTTTATCACCTGAACAATCATTTTTCGTGCGAGAAAATTTCAAGCTGCGCATTCTGAATGCACGCCTGGGCTTGATGGCGCGCCAGATCGGTCCGGCGCGGGCCGATGTCGCTGCTGCTGCGCAAAGCCTGACGCGTTACTTTGCGCCGCAGTCGCGTAAAACACAAACTGCCGCTTCGCTCTTGCAGCAAGTGCAAACCAAGATGCGCACCTTGGATGTGCCCCGGGTGGACGAGACCCTGGCTGCGCTGTCCACGGCGGCAGCGGGGCGCTAAAGGTGGTACGCGCTGTCTTGTGGCTGCTGGCTTTGTTCGGCATTGCCGTTGGCAGCGCCTTGTTCGCCGCTGGGAACCCTGGCACCGTGACCCTTTTCTGGCCGCCCTACCGGGTGGACTTGTCGCTTAATTTAGTATTGCTGGCGTTGCTGGCGTTATTTGTGGTTTTGCATTTGGCGCTTGGTACCTTGGACGCATTTGCAGGTATTCCCGGCCAAGCCCGGCGCTGGCGTTTGCAGCAAAAAGAGCGATTGGTGCAAAGCTCGCTGGTCGATGCGCTGGCGCATTTGGTGGCTGGTCGTTTTGTACGCGCACGCAAAGCGGCCGAATACGCGCTGGCCATGCACACCCGCCCAGATGCCAAAGATGAATCGCAGGGGCGCAGTTTGCGTATCCAAGCCATGTTGCATTTGATCGCTGCCGAGAGTGCGCATGCGGTGCGAGACAACAATCTGCGCGAAAAGCATTTTCAGCAAGCCACCGAGTTATTGAACAACCCCGAAGTCAGCGCCACGCAGGAAGGCTTTTTCATGCGCGCTGCGCGCTGGGCGCTGGACGACCACGACGCATCGGCTGCTTCGCAGTGGCTGGAGCGCCTGCCCCAGGGCGCGGCCCGGCGCACGGCGGCGCTGAGATTGCGTTTCCGGGTGGCGCGCATGCAGGGCGAAAACGCAGTGGCTTTGGAAACTGTGCGATTACTCGTCAAACATCGGGCTGTGTCGGCCAGCAGCGGCGCCAGCATCTCACAGGCGCTGGCGCTCGAATTGTTGTATGCCGGTCAGGATTCGAGCCAGATATTGACGGCCTGGGATTTCCTGGACGACGAAGAGCGCACCTTGCCGGACGTGGCGCTGGGAATGGCCAAGCATTGGCTGTCCAAGGGCGGTGAAGCTGCGCAATCGCGCCAATGGCTGCTGCCGGTTTGGGAGCGCATGCTGCAGGACGCCACGGCCTTAAGGCCCTTGCAGCGTATGCGCCTAGTCCGCGTTCTGGAGGCGGGCTTGTTGCCTCAGCACGACGCCCCCGATGTCAAATGGGTGTCGCGCATCGAAGCTGCTCAGCGCGCCCAGGCGCGCGACCCGCTCTTGCAATACCTGGCCGCCGTGATGTGCGTACGCCTTAGTTTGTGGGGCAAGGCCCAACATCTGTTGCGCCAATGCATAGCCACCACTCCCGACCCGGAAATCAAAGGCGACGCCCAGCGCATACTTGCTACGCTGGCACAGCGTAACGATTAATCACATTGGCCACCGGTGACGCATTGGCGCCCTAGGTAATCAGCAGTCCACGCACTTTTTTAGCCTCGCGATCGAGCGATTAGGGATTGCGAGTTTTGCAAACGCTCCTGGTGCAAAAAGTAAAGGGCACCGTAGCGCCCTTTACTTTTTTGTAGCAGCCAAGACTGCTCTAGTGCTGCGCTTTAGGCGATAGGCAATTGGATCTGGCCTAAGTCGCGCTTGGTCTCTACCAAGACCAGCGGCGCATCGTCCAGCACCACCGGTGCGGGACGCTCGCGCGGCACATGCACTGGGGTGGACTCTGCTGCAATGGCCGCTTGAACAGCAGCAATTTTTTGCGGATCCGAGTTCACCCATTGCAAGCCGGAGCTTTGCGCCACGGTCACCAGATTTTCAACTGGCAATACAAACGCGCTGACGGCTGGCATGGCAGGTGAAACCGTGGCTGCTGGTGCTGGTGCTGGTGTTGCCTGGCTCGGCGCTACAGCGTGCGCAGCTGTATCGGCCTGCTCCGTAGTGTGACGAGCCGTGTCGGCCTGATCCGCAGTGTTAGAAACCGTGTCGGCCGCAGCCGCGGGGCCAGCTGCTGCATGGCTGTCCTGGGCCGTTTCCGGTGTACTCACCGGTGCTGTGGAGGATTGCGTGAAATACGAACGCACCGGCGCATCGCCGTCTTGGCTTACACGCTCCGGTTGGCGTGTCTCGAAGTTGCTTGGGGTTTGCTCTTCTTGGCTTTCCGCACCGGCATCGCGGCCACCGCGCGGGCCACGCTCGCGGCCATAGCGGTCGCGTGAGCGGCGGCCATTGCTGTCACGGTTATCGGCGCCTTCGCGTGCTCCCTCAGCGGTCGCCTGTCCATTGGCTTCGTCCTGGCCTTGGGCCGCAGGAATCGGGTTACCGGCTTCGTCCAAACGCGGGCCACGGTCATTGCGGCGGCCACGGCCGCCACGGCTGCGTCCGCCTTCACGACCTTCGCGGCCTTCACGGGGCCCGTTGTCATTGCCGTTGGCGTCGGTTTGCGCAGCCGGGTCGCCAGTGCGATCAGCCTGGCGTTCGCCATTCTCAGAGCGCTCGGTACGTTCGCCGCGCTCACCACGCTCACCACGCTCTGCGCGTTCACTATTGCGTCCGCCGCGTCCGCGTGCGGGGCGCGGGCTCTCGGCGCCGTTGGCATCCACACCTACGCCCAGGGCGTTCTCGCCTGCTGCCAGCGGTTTTCCTTCGGCATCAAAACGCTCGCGTTGGCCGCTACGTTCACCGCCGCGTTCGCCACCACGTCCAGCGCGTCCGCCACGGCTATTGCGTCCTTCGCCACGGCCTTCGCCGCGTGCTCCACCTCCTTGGCTTTCACGACCGCCCTCACGCGGGGGGCGACCATCTCGGCGCTCGTCGGCTTTGGGCGCGGCCGGTTTGCTATCCAGGGGTGCCGCAGGCGCGGAAGAAAATAAGCTCTTGAGCCAAGAGAAAAAGCCTTGCTGGGCTGGCGGTGCAACGGCCGCTGGCGCAGCCGGTGCGATGCGCGCGGGTGCCGCTGCTTTGGGCGCTGCTTCAGCGCGCGGTGCGGCTTGGGGCGCGGGCGCGTCTGGCAAGACGCCTTTGATCACCGGCGTTTGCTTATTGGTTGGCTCTTGCGAGCGGCGCGTCACCGAGGTCGGATCCTCTATGGTGTCAGCCATTTTGTAGCTGGCTTCGATGTGGTCCAGGCGCGGGTCGTCGTGTTTTAGGCGTTCGAGCTTGTAGTTGGGCGTTTCTAGCGTTTTGTTGGGGACCATCAGCACGTTGATGCGCTGTTTGAGCTCGATCTTGGCAATCTCCGTGCGCTTTTCATTGAGCAGGAAGGAGGCCACTTCCACCGGCACCTGGCACAGTACCGAAGCGGTGTTGTCCTTGAGTGATTCTTCTTGGATGATGCGCAAAATTTGCAGCGCGCTGGACTCGGTGTCGCGGATATGGCCGGAACCGCCGCAGCGCGGGCACGGGATGGAGGCGCCTTCGGACAGGGCCGGGCGCAAACGCTGGCGGCTCATTTCCATCAGGCCGAATTTGCTGATGGTGCCAAATTGCACGCGGGCGCGGTCTTGGCGCAGTGCGTCGCGTAAGCGGCTTTCCACTTCGCGGCGGTTGCGGCTTTCTTCCATATCGATAAAGTCGATCACGATAAGGCCACCCAAGTCGCGTAAGCGCATCTGGCGCGCTACTTCGTCGGCGGCTTCCAAGTTGGTGCGGGTGGCGGTTTCTTCAATGTCGCCGCCTTTAATAGCGCGCGCCGAGTTCACGTCCACGCTGACCAGTGCTTCGGTGTGGTCGATCACGATAGCGCCGCCACTGGGCAGTTGCACGGTGCGGGCGTAGGCCGATTCGATTTGGTGTTCGATTTGGAAGCGGCTGAACAAGGGCGCATCGTCACGGTAGCGCTTTACACGGGCCGCATGCTCGGGCATGACGTGGGCCATGAACTGCTGGGCTTGTTCATAGACATCGTCGGTGTCGATCAGGATGTCGCCGATGTCGTGATTAAAGTAGTCGCGGATGGCGCGAATAACCAGGCTGGATTCTTGGTAAATCAGGAAAGCGCCTTTGCCGCTTTTGGCTGCACCGTCGATGGCGTTCCAGAGTTTGAGCAGGTAGTTCAGGTCCCACTGCAATTCCGGCGCGCTGCGGCCAATACCGGCGGTGCGGGCGATGATGCTCATGCCATTGGGGTATTCGAGTTGGTCCAGGGC
>CANJXV010000084.1 GCA_947478935.1 Comamonadaceae bacterium | reverse complement strand
CGCGGAAATGCGCAGCTTTGATGCGCCCGCCGCTGTCCAGCGCATCGACCGCCAGGCCATTGAAGGCGGCGGTCCCCAGATTAATTTGTCCGAATCGCTGGTGCGCGCCCCGGGCCTGACCATCCTGGAACGGCAAAACTATGCCCAGGATTTGCAAATTTCCATCCGTGGCTTTGGCGCCCGTTCCGCCTTCGGCGTGCGCGGCATCCGCCTGCTGATCGATGGCATTCCAGCCACGACGCCCGACGGTCAAGGCCAGTCCTCCTCAGTCAGCCTGACCTCCACCGACCGTATTGAAGTACTGCGGGGCCCCTTGGCACAACTGTATGGAAATTCGTCTGGCGGCGTGATTCAAGCATTCACCAAAGACGCATCCAAAGAACCAACGTTGGGATACCAGTACTACCTGGGCTCGTATGGCATGCACCGGGCCGACTACCAATTTTCCGATACCGTGGGCGGCTACGGCTTGGTCGCTGACTATGGCACCTTCTCCACCAGCGGCTACCGCGCCAACAGCGCCGCAGAGCGCAATCAGTTCAACGGCAAGCTGAGTTTCGAACCCAACGAGCAAACCAAAGTCAATGTAGTCTTCAACCGCTTTGACATGCCGCTGGCGCAAGATCCGCTGGGTTTGACGCGCAAGCAGCTTACTGATGATCCAGCGCAGGCAGGTAACAATGCCGTAAGCACGGCAACGCGCAAAACGGTGTTGCAAAACCAATTAGGCAGTTCGCTGAAATATCTGCTTGACGCCGATAGCTCCGTCACGGCACGCGCGTATTACGGTACGCGCGATAACTTGCAATTTTTGGCGACGTCCACTTGGGTCGGTCTGAGCCGCACCTATTACGGCACGGGGCTACAGTACAACGGGCGTTATCAATGGGGCGATACACCAGTAGAGCTGGTCAGCGGCTATGAGTTTGACCGCTCATCGGAAAATCGTACCGGCGGGAAGACCAACGCCAGCAACAATAAGTTGGCGGGGTCCTTAACACGCGATGAAGATAACCAAGCACAAAACAGCGACTTCTTTGCGCAGGCAACAGCCCATGTTTCTGAGCAAATATCGCTTGTCGGCGGTGTGCGACAAAGCAACGTGGCATTCATTAGCAATGACAATTACCTCACCGACAAGAATGACGGGTCGGGTAGTGCCCGGTTCAGCGCCACCAGTCCGGTGCTTGGTGTCACTTGGCACGCCAGCAACAATTTGAACCTGTACGCCAACTACGGCAAAGGCTTTGAGAGTCCAACCCTCGCTGAAATGGCTTACTCAGGAGCGACAGCGCCAGTTGCATTATTCAATCCGCTACTCAATGCCTCCAGCAGCCAACATTACGAGATTGGTGCCAAGTGGATTCCGATGCGCAACAACCGCGTGGACTTTGCGATCTACCAAATTGACTCCAGTGATGAAATCGTCACAGCGGCTAGCGTGAGCGGACAGACGTCATACAAGAACGCACCAGGCACTTCGCGTACCGGCTGGGAGCTTGCAAGCACCTCGCAGTTGAGCGATCACATCTCCGCCAGTTTGTCAGCATCGTCTATCGATGCCAAATATTCGCAAACCTTCAAATCCGGCACCACTACTATTGCATCAGGTAACAAAATACCGGGAATACCTGATAGCTCTACCTTCGCGGAAATTGCCTGGGCCAGCGAAGCTTTCACGCCGCAAGCCAAGTCTCTGATGGGCACGCGGATGGCACTAGAGTGGCAACAAGTTGGTCGTATTTTTGCTGACGACTTGAACTCGGACTCCGCTGAAGGACGCAGTATTTTCAACCTGGCGCTGAGCCAAAGTTGGCTATGGAATCAGGGGCGGGTCAGCTTATATGGGCGAGTAAACAATATTAGTGATGTGCGTTACGTTGGCTCCGTCATCGTTAACCAAAGCGCTATAAATGCGGTGACTAAGAAACCGGATCCGCAGTTTTTTGAACCCGCGATGCCCCAAAATTGGGTAGTCGGCCTGAGTCTGAGCATGCCTTTACGCTGAGCTTGCCTCTGTCAAAGAGATGCGCAACAATGGTGCAACTCTGACTTTGCGGCCCTTTTTGGTGCCGCCTTTGGAAATATGGCAGCACTCGCGCCTTTGCGATTCCTACAAACATCCATTCTTTGGGGTCTGCTGAGGGCATTTACGGCATTGGCTTTATTGGGGCTGCTGGCCGGATGCGCAACGCCCCAAAGAATGGCGGGGCCATCCTCAGATGCGCCAGAACGCAACAGCTGGGACAGCGCTGCCATAAGTCGATGGGAAGGCATGCAGTTCCCCAACAAAGAGCCCACGCTGTACGACCTAGACCACCAGGCGCCGATTAACGCCCAGGGCCTGCGCAGCGCCTTGCGGGCGCAGGCCAATGCCTCTGCCAGTATGTTGCGCACCGCTTTGAATATCAGCCCCGAAGACCTCAAGCAAGTCCATTTTTCATGGCTGGTGCCCGCCCTCATTAAAGAGGCGGATATGGCGACACGCCAGGGCGACGACTCTCCGGTGCGCTTGGTGCTTGCGTTTGAAGGCGACCGAGGCAATTTTTCGGCCAAAGACGCAGCGCTCAATGAGCTGACGCGCTTGGTTACCGGCAAGGAAATGCCTTACGCCACCTTGATGTATGTCTGGTGCAACAAGCGCCCGGTGGGCAGCATCATCCACAACGCACGCACCGACCGCATACGCAAAATCGTCATCGAATCTGGTCCGCAAGGCCTCAGGCAATGGCGCAATTACGAGCGTGACATCCGCGCTGACTTTGAAGCAGCCTTTGGCGAAGCGCCCGGTAAGCTGGTGGGCATCGGCATCATGACCGACAGTGACAACACCCAAAGCCAGACCCAGGCCTGGTACGGCAAGATTAGCCTGCAATAAGTCGCCAAGGGATAATTCCCCGATGCACGGGCCCACTACCATCGGGCCTATTCACATCTTGGAGCCCCCATGGCACATGCCACTTTTCTCTGGAACGACCCGTTTTTGTTGGATACGCAGCTTAGCGACGAGGAGCGCATGGTGCGCGATGCGGCAGCCGCCTATTGCCAGGACAAGCTGCAAACCCGTGTTACCCAGGCCTTTCGCCATGAAACCACCGACCCGGCGATCTTCCGCGAAATGGGCGAGCTGGGCCTGTTGGGCCCCACTATTCCTGAAGCCTATGGCGGCCCGGCGCTCAATTACGTGGCTTACGGCCTGATCGCCCGCGAAGTGGAGCGCGTGGACAGCGGCTACCGCTCCATGATGAGCGTGCAAAGCTCGCTGGTGATGCTGCCGATTTTTGAATTCGGCACCGAAGCACAAAGACAAAAATACTTGCCCAAGCTGGCGACCGGCGCTGTGATCGGCTGCTTTGGACTGACCGAACCCAACCATGGCTCGGACCCGCAAAGCATGGTGACGCGCGCGCAAAAAGTGGCCGGCGGCTACAAGCTCAGCGGCGCCAAGATGTGGATCAGCAACAGCCCGATTGCCGACGTGTTTGTGGTCTGGGCCAAAGAAGTGAGCGAGAGCGGCGCCGTGGGCCCGATTCGCGGCTTTGTTCTGGAAAAAGGCATGACTGGTCTGTCTGCTCCCGCTATCCACGGCAAAGTGGGCTTGCGCGCCAGCATCACCGGCGAGATCGTGATGGACGGCGTGTTTTGCCCAGAAGAAAACGCCTTCCCCGAAGTGCGCGGCCTCAAAGGCCCGTTTACTTGCCTCAATAGCGCGCGCTACGGCATCGCCTGGGGCGCTTTGGGCGCTGCCGAAGACTGCTGGCACCGCGCCCGTCAATACACGCTGGATCGCCAGCAGTTTGGCCGCCCACTTGCTGCCAACCAACTGATTCAGAAAAAACTGGCGGACATGCAAACCGAAATCGCATTGGGCCTGCAAGGCTGTTTGCGCCTAGGTCGCATGAAGGACGAGGGCACGGCCAGTGTGGAAGTGACCTCCATCCTCAAACGCAATTCCTGCGGCAAGGCGCTGGACATCGCCCGTCTGGCGCGCGACATGATGGGCGGCAACGGCATTAGCGATGAATTTGGCGTAGCCCGTCACCTAGTGAACCTAGAAGTAGTCAACACCTACGAAGGCACGCATGACATCCATGCCCTGATTCTGGGCCGCGCTATGACCGGTATCGCGGCGTTTTCTAACTAACGCGCAAAAGTGACCGGCAGGAGTCGAGGCAGGTTAGCATCCGAGTTCGATCCAATTTCATCACCTTGCACGCCATGACCTACCAAGCCGATCCGCAGCGCTATGAAGACCGCATGCCCTACCGCACTTGCGGCTACAGCGGACTGAAATTGCCCGCAATTTCATTAGGCTTGTGGCACAACTTTGGTGATACCACTCCGTTTCAAACGCAACGCGTCATGCTGCGCACGGCCTTCGATTTGGGCATCAACCATTTCGACCTGGCCAACAACTACGGCCCGCCCTATGGCAGCGCAGAAACCAATTTCGGCGAGCACATGCGGCGCGATTTCAAACCCTACCGCGACGAACTTTTGATATCGAGCAAAGCCGGCTGGGATATGTGGCCCGGCCCTTATGGCCAAGGCGGTGGTTCGCGCAAGTACGTGCTTGCCAGTCTGGACCAAAGTCTCAAGCGTATGGGTCTGGACTATGTGGATATTTTTTACAGCCACCGCTTTGACCCGGACACGCCGCTGGAAGAAACCTGCGGCGCCCTGGCCACTGCGGTGCAACAGGGCAAGGCTTTGTATGTGGGTGTGAGCAGCTACTCGGCGCGCAAAACCCGCGAAGCGTCCAAGATACTGGGCGCCATGGGCGTGAAGGCGCTGATTCACCAACCGTCTTACAGCCTGCTCAACCGCTGGGTGGAAGAGGACTTGCTCGACACGCTGGAAGATTGCGGCATGGGCTGTATCGCTTTCAGCCCACTGGCCCAGGGCCTGCTCACCAACAAATACCTAAGCGGCGTGCCCGCGGATGCGCGCATCAACCGGCCAGGCGGCGGCTCCTTCAGCGCCGACCACCTGAGCGAGCAAAACCTGGAGCATGTGCGCGCGCTCAACACCATCGCGCAAAGCCGGGGCCAGAGCCTGGCGCAAATGGCTGTGGCCTGGGTGCTGCGCGATAAGCGGGTGACCTCGGCCTTGATTGGCGCGAGCAAACCGTCGCAAATCATCGAGCTGGCCGAAACGGTGAAGCATCTGGATTTCGCCCCCCAAGAGCTGGCCGCGATAGACCACCATGCAGTGGAGGGCGGCATCAATTTGTGGCAGCGCCCCAGCACCGACCAGCGCCCCAATTAACGAAGCCGCATGCAAGATAAAGACGTGCCGGTGGCATCCCGGCACCAGGCCACGCTTTTGGCATTGGGCGCGATCGCGCTATGGGGTAGCTTGGCACCGCTGGGGGTGGCCTTGCAAAGCGTACCCCCGTTTTTACTCACTGGCTTGGGCTTACTGGCAGGTAGCGTGCTGGGCTTGGGCCTGTGCGGGCTGCAAATGCTACGCGGGGGAGTGGCGCGCGCGCAGGCGCTGGCAGCTTTGCGATTGCCGTTAACCACGCTGGCACTCGGTGTGTACGGCTTGTTCGGTTTTCATTTTTTATTGTTCTTGGCTTTGCGCTATGCGCCGCCTGTGCAAGCCAATTTGGTCAACTATTTGTGGCCCTTGGGCATGGTTTTATTGGCGCCGGTTTTTTTGCCGGGTGTAGCTTTGCGCGTAGTCCATGTACTGGCTGCGCTGATGGGATTTGGCGGTGCGGCCTTGGCCATCTTGGGCGGCCCGGCCGCGCAGCAGGACGGGGCTTTGGGCGGCTTTGCCTGGGGCTATATACCGGCACTGGCATCGGCCTTTGTATGGGCTAGCTACTCTTTGCTGACACAAAGAGTAGCGCCGTTTGCAACTGCATCCATCGGTGTTTTCGGCTTGCTCTCGGGCCTCTTGTCCCTGCTGTGTCACAGCGTTTTAGAGAACGCAGTTGCCTTAGACGCGCAGGCCCTGTTGCTAATCGCGGGGCTGGGCCTGGGTCCGTTGGGTGGTGCGTTTTATTTATGGGATGCCGCCCTCAAATGCGGCGATGCGCGACAGATTGGCCTTTTGTCTTTTCTCACGCCTTTGCTTTCCACACTGGCCTTGCTCTGGATGCGGGGCGAAGCGGCTAGCCCCTCGATTGTGCTGGCTGCAGCACTTATCGTAGGTGCGGCGCTACTGGGTTCACGCTCGCAATAAGACTAAATACCCCCGACCGATAAAAGCAGCGCCGGATTGTCCGAGGCCATCACGCGCTGCGCCCAAGGCGCCAGGCGCTTGGTATCAGCACGCAGTATTTCCTGTTTGACCGCCAGTATCTGCGCGGGGTGCATGGAAAAGCTGCGCAGTCCCATGCCCAACAGCAGACGCGTGAGACTCACATCACCGGCCATTTCGCCACACACGCTCACCTCTTTGCCTTGCTTGTGCCCCTCAGCAATCGTGGCTGCGACCAATTGCAAGATGGCGGGATGCAACGGGTCGTACAAATGCGCCACTGATTCATCCGCACGGTCGATCGCCAGGGTGTACTGGATCAGGTCATTGGTGCCGATGGACAAAAAGTCAAAATATTTCATAAACAAGGGCAAGGTCAAGGCCGCGGCCGGGATTTCAATCATGGCACCCACTTTTACCGGGCCATAGGCCAGGCCGCGTTTATCCAGCTGGCTGCGCGCGGTTGCGATATGCGCAAAGGTTTGTTTGATCTCCGAGGCATGCGCGAGCATGGGCACCAGCAAATGCACCTGTCCAAACGCAGCTGCGCGTAAGATCGCACGCAATTGGGTCAGAAACATTGCCGGGTCGGCCAGGCTCCATCGTATGGCGCGCAGGCCCAACGCCGGGTTGAGGTGCGCCGCATCGTGCGCGCTGGCATCGAGCGGTTTGTCGGCGCCCACATCGACCGTGCGTATGGTGACTGGCAGCCCGTGCATATCCTGCACCGCGCGCTGGTAAGCCGCAAATTGCTCTTGCTCATCCGGCAAATTTCCGCGACGGCCCATAAATAAAAACTCGCTGCGAAACAAGCCTACGCCCAGGGCCCCAGCCTTTAGCGCTACTTGCGCGTCTTCGGGCATTTCGATATTGGCCAGCAACTGAATTTTTTCACCATCAAGCGTGATGGCGGGTGTATTGAGCAAGCGCAAAAGGCGGCCGCGCTCCAGCTCCAACTGGCGTTTTTTGAAGCTGTATTCGGCCAGGATGATGGGTGAGGGATTTACTATGACTACGCCAGCATCGCCGTCAATAATGATCCAGTCATCCTGGCGTACCAACTGGCTGCACGTGCGCGCACCGACCACCGCAGGAATGTCCATACTGCGCGCCACGATGGCTGTATGCGAGGTCTTGCCGCCCACGTCAGTGATGAAACCGGCGAACACACTTTGCTTAAATTGCAGCATGTCAGCGGGCGACAAATCATGCGCCACCAAAACCAGCGGTACATCTACCGTATCGTCCAGCAACAAGTCATGTCCCGCATTTTTTGGAATACTGCGTGGCGATACCGCTACGGGGTTGGCCACGCCGCGCATAGCGCGCAATATGCGCTCGACGATTTGCTCCAGATCCCCTTTACGTTCGCGCAAATAAGGGTCTTCCATTTCATCGAAATTGCGCACAATCACATCCAACTGCGCGGTCAACGCCCATTCAGCGTTGTATAAGCGTTCCACAATCCAACGCTTAATTCCTGCTTCCAACTCAGTGTCTTGCAAGAGCATTAAATGCACATCGAGCAAAGCACCTAACTCCTGAGGCGCGTCTTTAGGGCTCATCTGCGAAATACTCAATTGCAAGCGCTGCAACTCCTCCACTACCTGGTTGCGTGCCGCGCGCACACGATGAATTTCGGCCTGCACGTCCGCTTGGCGTATGAAGTAATGCGCCACGTCCATACGACTGGAAGCCACCAGCACAGCGCGGCCAATGGCTACGCCGCGTGATACCGCCAGTCCGTGAATGGAGAACGTCATGGTGACAAGAACCTAGTGGCTTATTGGCCTTCGCCGAAACGATCGGCCAGCAACGCCAGCAGGGCGTCCATGGCTTCTTGCGCCTGCTCGCCTTCGGTCTCAATGCTGATCTCGGAGCCAAGTCCAGCGGCGAGCATCATCACGCCCATGATGCTTTTGGCGTTAACCCGACGCTCGCCTTTGCTGATCCAGATTTCGCAGGGAAAGCTGCCTGCCAGTTTGGTCAGCTTGGCCGAAGCGCGGGCATGCAAGCCCAGCTTGTTGCTAATGGTGGCGGTAACTTGAATCATGGGCTCAGGCAGGTTGGGTGAGTGCAGGCGAGGGAGCGACTTCTACGATGCATTGCGTCCCGCCCGCCAGCGCGCGCGCAAGCAATGCGTCCATGGACTCATGGCGGTAATTCACAGTGCGCAGCAGCATGGGTAAATTTACCCCAGCGACTAATTTGCATTGCTGCCCATCGACTGCTTTTTGCGCGATATTGCAAGGTGTGGCACCCAGCACGTCGGTCAGCACCAACACCGAATGGTTAGCGCCAGCCTGCAAGCTGGCGATTACACGCCGCTGCGTCGCTTCTGGCGCCTCGTCAGGCAGCACATCAACGGCGCGCAGACTGTCCGCCACTTCCGGAAATACATGCAAGACGCAGCTGCGCAAGGCGCTGGCAAGCGGCGCATGGGCGATGATCAAAATATCGATGGGCATGCAATAGAGTCAGAAATGTCACCCGATTATGCGTGTTCCGGATGAAGCGGCGCATGCTGAACGCGCCTTACAAATAGCTTTAAAGGAGTGCCTGCAGCAAGCGCGTCTGCGACTATTGCCATTGCATGGCACTGAAAAACGGCTCCTCCATCTCGGCGCGGATTGCGGGCGCATACAAGGCCCAATGGTAAATATCGCGGTCGCGCTGCACCCAGATCCAACGCGCTTGCACTGCTTGTCCACGCGGATTGGCTCCACTGGCCTGGTATACCGTCAGCGCCGGTCGCGCCCCAATAGCTGCTATTGGACTTGCCACCGGCGCCGCGGTGCCGCGCATGGCCTGCAAGGCTTGCGCTCGCCACGCATCGATAACCGGCTGGGCTTGCGCGCCTTGCGCGAGGCGAAGGTGGCTGACGGCATACAGGCCATCATCGGCTTCGCAACCAGCCATCGAAAGGGTCAAGTCCAGGCCGGCCAGTTGCACAGGCCGCTGCGCCTGGTCGGGTTTGCAAGGCAAAGTGGCCTGCACGCCTTCCAGCGTCACGCTGCGCCAATTGAGCGCCGGACTGCAAGCACAAAGCAACAGGCACAACGCCAGCACTCGGATGGCACTTGCGCGCCCACGAGCCGGGATTTCCGATAGGCTGCTTTTGATTGGCAACCTTGCTATCGACAAAGTATTAGGTACTCGCTTATTGCCTGAAATT
>CANJXV010000083.1 GCA_947478935.1 Comamonadaceae bacterium | reverse complement strand
GGCAATCGGGGGGGTGAAGCGGTAGCGCTCCATACGGGCTTTGGTGATAGTTACCGGGCCAGTCACCAGGTCAAACTTTTTTGCTTCCAGGCCGGGTAGCACGCCTTCCCAGGGCAGGGCGGTCCATTCGGTTTTAACGCCCATTTCTTTGGCCACTTCGTTCATCAAGTCCATATTCAGGCCTACATGGGTACCGCCGTCGATGAAGTCAAACGGGGCAAATGCCGTTTCAGTGCCGATTTTCAAAACGCCCGACGCTTTGGTGCGGGCCAGTGCGTCCTGCGCTTGGGCTCCAAATACAAAGCCCAGTGCCAAGGTGGCGCCCAGAAGAGATTTCAGTACCAGTCTTTTGCTCATGTGTGTCTCCAGTAAATAATAAAAATAACTATGGATGTAAACCGTGTAGGGCCCGGTGTACCAACGAACTTGCCAACGAGAGGGGGAGTGATGGTGCGGTGTTGCTAGCGATGCGTCATCCTTTCAAAGTATAAGGTTGTGTGGATGCGCTGCCTGACAACGCCCTAAACGGGAATCCAGAGTGCGGGTAGCCCACCAAGTTTTCGCAATATCCGCGCCAGCGCGCCGCTGTGCACCAATTCGCTGGCGTGCGCTATGTCGGTGGCCAAGTAGCGGTCTTGGACCATTTTGGGCACCTGCTGGCGCAGCAAAGCGTGCACTTCTTCTAATAGGGCCGAGCTTTGTAGGGGCCGCAAAAATTCGATGCCTTGCGCAGCAGCAAGTAGCTCAATGCCCAGGATGTGCGCGGTGTTGTGCACCATAGATTGCAAGCGGCGCGCAGCAAACGTAGCCATGGAAACATGGTCTTCCTGGTTGGCGCTGGTAGGCAGGCTGTCCACGCTGGCCGGATGCGCCAACGATTTGTTTTCGGAGGCCAGCGCGGCGGCCGTCACATGCGCGATCATGAAGCCGCTGTTCAGGCCCGCGTCTTCGGTCAAAAACGGCGGCAGGCGCGAAACGCCACTGTCGATCAACATGGCAATGCGCCGCTCGGCAATCGCGCCCACTTCGGCAATCGCCAGCGCCATGCCGTCGGCGGCCAAGGCCACTGGCTCGGCGTGGAAGTTACCGCCTGAGAGCATGGCGCCATCTTCAGCAAACACTAGCGGGTTGTCGGTGACGGCATTGGCCTCTCGCAGCAGCACGATGGCGCCGTGGCGCAACTGGTCCAGGCAGGCGCCGACCACCTGGGGCTGGCAGCGCAGGCAATACGGATCTTGCACGCGGTCATCGCCGTCCAGGTGCGACAGGCGAATAGCGCTGCCCTCTAACAGGCGCCGGTAGTACTGGGCGACATCGATTTGGCCCGGCTGTCCGCGCAGCGCATGGATGCGCGGGTCAAACGGGCCATCGCTACCGCGCGCCGCGTCGATGGTGAGCGCACCTATGACCAGCGCGGCTTCGAGCACGGGCTCAAAGCTGAGCAAAGCGTGCAAGGCCAGCGCGGTAGAGGTTTGCGTGCCGTTAATCAGCGCCAGGCCTTCTTTGGCGCCCAGCGTTAAAGGCGCAATACCCGCTGCCTGCAACAAGGGCAAAGCTGGAGCGGCTTGGCCATCAACCAGCATAAAACCCTCACCCATCAGGGCCAAGGTCATGTGCGCCAGCGGCGCCAGATCGCCTGAGGCGCCCACTGAGCCTTGCGAGGGCACCCAGGGAAGTAGGCCGGCATTGAAGACGGCGATCAAGGTATCGACCACGGTTTCACGCACGCCCGAGTAGCCGCGCGCCAGGCTCGCCGCTTTAAGGGCAACCATCAGGCGCATGACCGGCTCCGACAACGGATCGCCTACACCCACGCAGTGCGAGCGGATGAGGTTGCATTGCAAGGTGGCTAGTTGCTCTTTGCTGATGCGCTTGTTGGCCAGTTTGCCAAAGCCGGTGTTCACGCCATAAACCGGCGCGTCGCCATCGGCGGCGCTTTGCACCACCTGCTGGCTGGCGCGTATGCCGGGGCGGCAGGCATCGTCGAGCTTGAGCTGCACGCCACCTGCGTGTATGGCCAATAGCGCGTCCAGCGTCAGCGCGCCGGGTACCAGGTGCAAGTTTGCTGCCATGTCAGCCCGCCTGCATGGGTAAATTCAGGCTGTGTTCCTGGGCGCATTCCTGCGCGATGGCGTAGCCGGCATCGGCATGGCGCATAACGCCAGTGGCCGGGTCGTTCCAGAGCACGCGCTCTAAGCGGCGCGCAGCGCCGTCACTGCCGTCGCAGACGATGACCACGCCCGAGTGCTGCGAATAGCCCATCCCCACGCCGCCGCCATGGTGGATGCTGACCCAGGTCGCGCCGCTGGCAGTGTTGAGCAAGGCATTGAGCAGCGGCCAGTCGCTGACGGCATCACTTCCGTCTTGCATGGCTTCGGTTTCGCGGTTGGGTGAGGCCACTGAGCCGCTGTCCAGGTGGTCGCGGCCTATGACGATAGGGCCTTTGAGTTCACCGCTTTTCACCATGGCGTTAAAAGCCAGGCCGGCGCGGTGGCGATCGCCCAGGCCAATCCAGCAAATGCGTGCGGGCAGACCCTGAAAGGCGATGCGCTCACCGGCCATGTCCAGCCAGCGGTGCAAATGCGCGTTGTCGGGGAAAAGTTCTTTCATCTTGGCGTCGGTTTTACGGATGTCCTCGGGGTCGCCACTCAAGGCCACCCAGCGGAAGGGCCCAATGCCTTTGCAAAACAAAGGCCGCACATAGGCCGGTACAAAACCGGGGTAGTCAAACGCATTGGCCACGCCAAAGTCCTTGGCCACCTGGCGCAGATTGTTGCCATAGTCCACCGTGGGGATGCCCATGCCGTGAAAGTCCAGCAAGGCGCGTACATGGACGGCGCAGGACTCACCGGCGGCTTGCTTGAGTGCGGCATGTTGCGCGGGGTCTTGTTGCGCGGCTTTCCATTGGGCCACGCTCCAGCCCGTGGGCAGATAGCCGTTGATGATGTCGTGCGCCGAGGTCTGGTCGGTCACGATGTCCGGGCGCGGCCCGCCCGCTTTGGCGCGGCGCACCAGTTCGGGAATCAGCTCTGCCGCATTGCCGCACAGGCCGATGGACACCGCGTCTTTGCGGGCGGTATGGTGGGCGATGAGTTGCAGGGCCTCGTCCAGCGTGGCGGCCTGCTTGTCCAGGTAGCGGGTGCGCAAGCGAAAGTCGATGCTGCTTTGCTGGCATTCGATGTTGAGCGAGCAAGCCCCAGCAAAAGTGGCAGCCAGCGGCTGCGCGCCGCCCATGCCGCCCAGGCCAGCAGTCAGTACCCAGCGCCCGGCCAGCGATCCGCCAAAGTGCTGGCGCCCGGCTTCGACAAAGGTTTCGTAGGTGCCCTGCACAATGCCTTGCGAGCCGATGTAAATCCAGCTACCGGCGGTCATTTGGCCGTACATCATGAGGCCGGCGCGGTCTAGCTGGTTGAAGTGCTCCCAGTTAGCCCATTGCGGCACCAGGTTGGAATTGGCCAGCAGCACGCGTGGCGCCTCTTGGTGGGTGCGAAATACGCCCACCGGTTTACCGCTTTGTACCAGCAGGGTTTCGTCGTCTTTAAGCTTGCGCAAGCTGTCCAAAATGCCTTCAAAACAGGCCCAGTTGCGCGCGGCTTTGCCAATGCCACCATAGACCACCAGTTGGTCCGGGTCTTCGGCGACCTCTGGGTCCAGGTTGTTTTGGATCATGCGGTAAGCCGCCTCGATTTGCCAGTTGGCACAGCTCAGGGCAGGGCCGCGCGGTGCGCGTATCGGACGGGCTTTGGCGTTGGCGAAAGGGGCCAGGGCGGCCTGGGGGATCGATGCAGTCATGGTGCTTGGGTTTCCTGTGTTGCGCACTTAAGGGTTTATCAGGATAGTGTAGTTGTCTATACAACTTGCACAATACGGGGAAAACCCTTAAGTCCGCTAGCGGGCTTGCAAACCGCCGTCCTTCCTGCCTTCGATAATCCGCCCATGCCCCATCCCCCACTGCCAGCTTACGAGCAGGTCAAAGCCTTTATCAAAGCGCAAATCAACCATGGGCGTTTGCACCCTGGCGACGCTGTACCGAGCGAAGCGGTGCTGCAACAGCAGTTTGGCCTTAGCCGCATGACGGTGAATCGCGCCATGACCGAGCTGGCCGCCGAAGGCTTGCTGACACGCATACGCGGCTCGGGCACGGTGGTAGCGCAGTGGCACCGCATTAGCAGTACGCTAGCCGTGCGCGATATTCAGGAAGAAGTGTTGGAGCGCGGCCATCGCCACACCTGCGTGGTACTGACCTTGGCCATTGTCCGTGCCGATGCGGGCTTGGCCCAAGTCTTGGGCTTGCCCAGCGGCGCTAAAGTATTTCATTCGGTGATGGTGCATTACGAGGACGGTGTGCCGATTCAGTTGGAAGACCGCCATGTCAACCCGGCAGCCGCGCCGGATTATTTGCAAGTGGATTTTCAGACGACCACCCCTACGCAATACCTATTTCAATGCGCACCACTGAGCGAGGCGCGCTATTCCATAGAAGCCGCGCTGCCCACCAAGCAAGAAGCCAAGGCTCTGGGCATTAAAGCCAGCGAGCCTTGTCTGGTGATTACCCGTTGCACCAACAGCGGCGCGCATGTGGCCAGCCAAGGGCGCCTTGTCTATCCGGGCATGCGCTACCACTTGCAAGGCAATTTTCAGTTATGAGCTGGCAGCACATCGCCCTGCAAGACGCTACGCCCCTGCCCTGGAAAAATGGCGGCGGCACCACGCGGCAATTGCTGGTCTGGCCACCGGGGTTGGCCGATTGGCATTGGCGTATTTCTGTGGCGCAAGTGGACGCCGACGGGCCGTTTTCTATTTTCGACGGCGTGCAACGGTGGTTTGCCGTACTGGACGGCGCGGGTGTGGAATTGGCCTTGGGGCAGGGAAGTACCGTGCAGACGCAAAGCCTCACACAGCAAAGCGAAGCCTTTTGTTTTGATGGCGCGCTGTCGGTGGATTGCATGTTGATCAACGGATCGACGCAGGACTTTAATTTGATGGTACGCAGTGCTCATGCGCAAGCCCGCATGCAGCGGGTACGGGGCACCTTAGCGGTGACCACGCAGGAGGGCGCGGTGTGTGCGCTGTGGGCGGGTGTTTACGGTGCGCAACTGCACGATGTAAACGGGCTTTTTCCGGTGCCCGCGCAGTCCCTGGCCTGGATGCCTTCAGCGCGTGCGCAAGGCTTGCGCATCGACAGCGCAGATGCGCTTTATATGGAGATAGCGCCATGTCTTTAAGCCTTTGGACGCATTGCGATGCGGCCACCATGCAAGCGGGCGCAGCGCAGCCTTATGGGCTGGTGCCCGATGCGGCCTTGGTGACCGAAGGCGAGGTGATTCGTTGGCTCGGGCCGCGCAAGGATGTGCCGTACGAACTGCAAGCGCAGTGCAGCACGCAGCATGATTGCGAAGGCGCCTTGATGACGCCGGGTTTGATCGATTGCCACACGCATCTGGTCTATGGCGGTGACCGCGCTGCCGAATTTGAGCAGCGCTTGCAGGGCGTTAGCTACGAAGCAATTGCGCGCCAAGGCGGCGGTATCGCGTCTACCGTACGCGCCACGCGCCAGGCCAGCGCAGCCGAGTTGGAGCGCAGCAGCACCACCCGCTTGCGCGCCCTGATGGCCGAGGGTGTGACCACGATAGAAATCAAATCCGGCTACGGTCTGGCTTTGGAGCATGAGCGCAAATGCCTGCAAGTAGCGCGCGGCCTGGGCCGCAATCATGCGGTCGATGTGCGGACTACTTTTTTAGGCGCTCATGCGGTGCCGCCTGAGTTTGCCGGGCAGAGCGATGCCTATGTGGACAGCCTGTTACCTATGCTGCAAAGCCTGCACGCAGAAGGTCTGGTTGATGCGGTGGACACATTTTGCGAGCGCATTGGTTTTAGCGCAGCGCAAACTGCGCGCATGTTCGATGCGGCGCGCGCGCTGGGCCTGCCCGTCAAACTGCATGCCGAGCAATTAAGCGATAGTGGCGGCGCGCAATTGGCAGCAGGCTATGGCGCGCTCAGTTGCGACCATTTGGAATGGCTGTCTAAAGAGGGCGCAGTCGCTATGGCGCAAGCGGGTACGGTAGCGGTTTTATTGCCTGGTGCTTTTTATTTTTTGCGCGAAACTAAGTTACCGCCCATAGATTTGCTGCGCCAACATAAGGTGCCCATGGCGCTGTCCACTGACTGCAACCCAGGCAGTTCGCCATGTACTTCGCTGCTGCTGATGCTGAACATGGCTTGCACCTTGTTTCGCTTCACGCCTGAAGAAGCGTTGGCGGGCGTGACGCGCCATGCGGCGCAGGCTTTGGGGCTGGTGGACCGCGGCGTGCTGGCCGCGGGCCTGCGGGCTGATTTTGTGTTGTGGGATGTTGCGCACCCTGCCGCCCTCGCCTATACCATCGGTGCCAACCCGCTGCGCGCCAGCGTTTTTAAAGGACAGTTGCGATGAGTCAGACAGACGCTAGCGGCGCGGTATGTGCGCTGACGCAAGGCACGGTGCCCTTGCTTGTCAGCATGCCGCACATCGGAACGCAGATACCTGCGCAGCTGCAAGCAGGCTACAGCGCGCGCGCTTTGCAAGTGGAGGACACCGATTGGCATCTGGCGCAGTTGTATGACTTTTTGCCTTCGATGGGTGCGAGTATTTTGCAGCCGCGCTACAGCCGCTATGTCATCGACCTGAACCGCCCACCAGACGATGCGCCCATGTACCCCGGTGCATCCAACACCGAGCTATGCCCCACACGCTTTTTTACAGGTGATACTTTGTACTTAGAAGCTTGTGCGCCGGATACTGCGGCGCGTGCGCAAAGGTGTAGTGACTACTGGCAGCCCTACCATGACGCGCTGGCCGGCGAATTGCAGCGCATAGTGCAAGTACACGGCTACGCGCTTTTGTGGGACGCGCACAGCATCCGCTCGGCGATCCCCTGGTTGTTTGAAGGTACCTTGCCTGCGCTCAATATTGGTACGGCTAGCGGCGACAGCGCGCACGCTTCTATTGCGCAAGCGGTAATGGCGGTTTGCGCCGATGCGGGAAAATTCAGCCATGTGCTCAATGGCCGGTTCAAGGGTGGTTACATCACCCGCTACTATGGCCGGCCGGGCCAGCATGTACATGCCGTGCAACTTGAAATGTGCCAGAACTTGTACATGCAGGAGACACCGCCTTTTGCCTATGACGCAAGCTTGGCTGCGCAAGTGCAGCCTACATTGCGCGCCATGCTGCAAGCAGTGCTGGACGCCGGCGCTGCTTTGTACTCGGGAGCTGGCCATGACCATTAATGCAAATCGCTATGTGGCAAGCCAGGCCTGGGTGCAGGGCCGCTGGGTCAAAGAGGTTTTGCTAGAAGTGGACGCCAACGGCCACTGGTCGCGCATTAGCCTTGATGCCACGCCGGACACGGTGCGCGATGCGGTGCGCTTGGCCGGGCCGGTGTTACCCGGTGTGGTCAACGCGCACAGCCATGCGTTTCAGCGCGCCATCGCGGGCCTGACCGAACAGGGCGCTTCCAGCGGACGGGACAATTTTTGGAGCTGGCGCGAGCGCATGTATGCGGTGGCCCAGTGCATCACCCCGGAACAACTAGAAGCTATTGCCACCATGCTGTACACCGAGCTGCTGGCCGGTGGCTATACCCAGGTGTGCGAGTTTCACTATCTGCACAACGCATGCTCCTACGCGCCGCAGGCCAGCGCGCTGGATATGTCTATGGCACTGGTGCGCGCAGCCCAGCGCAGTGGTATTGGCCTGACACTGTTGCCTACTTTGTATATGCGTTCGGGTTTTGCGGCAGACGGATTGCGGCCAGACCAGCAGCGCTTTGCCTCCACGCCCGATGCCATTGCGCGCTTGGTGCAGGATGTGCAGGCGGCCACGCGCGGCATGGCGCATATCAACCTGGGCGTGGCCCTGCATTCCTTGCGTGCGGTGACGCCGCAAGCGCTGGCGCAATTGACAGCTTTTGCGGATGCGCAAGCGCTGCCGATTCACATCCACATCGCCGAGCAGCCGCAAGAGGTGCAGGACTGTATTGCGCACACCGGCCAGCGGCCTATCGAATGGCTGCTGGAGCACGCTCCATTGCACCAGCGCTGGAACCTGGTACACGCCACCCACGCGACGCCAGCCGAACTGGACGGCGTGCGCGTCAGCGGCGCCAGCATCGTGATTTGCCCAACGACCGAGGCCAACCTAGGTGATGGCGTGTTTGACTACACCGGCTATTGCGCGCAAGGCGGCAGTTGGTCCGTAGGCTCGGATAGCCACGTCAGCCGCGCCTGGAACGAAGAACTGCGCCTGCTGGAATATGGTCAACGCCTGACCCGTGGGCAGCGCAATGTGGCAGCGCAAAGCGGCGCATCCACTAGCAGCGCAGCCAATATGCTGCAAGCCTTGTTGCAAAGCGGGCAGGCCTCTACTGCGCTGCCATTGGGTGGATTACAAGTGGGTAACAGGGCAGACTGTGTGGTGCTCGATACCGCGTCCCCCGCACTGTGCGCACTACCTGGCGACCATGTGCTAGATGCGCATGTGTTTTCCAGCCCCTCCAGCGCACCGTTAGCTGTTTGCGTGGGTGGGCAATGGCATGTGCACTTTGTGCACGGCGCAGTGGCGCAGGATTATGTTGCTACGCTGGCGCAAGTTTTGCGTGAGTAAAAGGTTTTAGATAGGACGTGTCTAAAACTAACCCACCGTACGTGTGCGCGCCAGCGGTGGGTTTCTACCAAAGTAGGCAGTGATACCGCGCATCAAGGCATCGGCTACCTGGTTTTGGTATTCCTCGGTGACGAGTTTTTTTTCTTCTTCGGGGTTGCTGATAAATGCCGCTTCCACCAAAACGCTGGGAATATCTGGCGCTTTGAGTACTGCGAATGAGGCTTGCTCCACACTGCCTTTGTGTAGCTTGCCCACACGGCCCATTTCGCCCAAGAGCGTACTGCCTAGTTTCAGGCTGTCGCTGATTTGCGCGGTGGTGCTCATGTCTAGCAGCGCGCTTTGCACTTCGGCGTCTTTGGCTTTGACGTTGAGACCGCCGATCAAATCCGCCTTGTTTTCTTTGGCCGCCATCCAGCGTGCGGCGCTGCTGGAGGCGCCGCCTTGGCTCAGCGCAAACACGCTGGCGCCTTGTGGTGCTGGGGTGTAAAAAGCGTCCGCATGCAGGCTTACAAAAAGGTCTGCCTGCACGCGACGGGCTTTTTGGACGCGCACATGCAGCGGCACAAAAAAATCAGCATCGCGCGTAAGGTAGGCCCGCATGGGGTTGCCTTTCACGCTGGCGGCATTGATGCGGTCGCGCAGCAGAAAAGCCAGCTGCAACACCACGTTTTTTTCTTGCGTGCCGCCAGGGCCGATGGCGCCTGGGTCCTCACCGCCGTGGCCGGGGTCCAGCGCGATGATGATCAGGCGGTCGGTACCAGTGAGCTGCGGGCT
>CANJXV010000082.1 GCA_947478935.1 Comamonadaceae bacterium | reverse complement strand
CTTGCCGCTGCCAGTGGCGCCGAAGAGCAAAAACGGCCCGCTCTGCGCTTCTATCTGTGCCAGGACATCGGATTGCTCGGCGCTGAGGGCTTTCGTTGGGCCTTGCGCTGGAGGGTGGGTCTGGGTCGGCGTTGGAGCTTGCGCCTGCGTTTGTGCCGGGCCAGTGTCCACGGCGTCAGCGACCGCCTTTTTCCTGCGCGAGGCCTTGGCCGCAGGCACTTGCAAGACCAGGGCTTTTTGCAGGCGCAGCGCTTTGCGCTGTAGTTGCAAGCTAGAGAGCTCGCGCAATTGCGGTGGCAGCGCGGCCAGCGCCACCTCCCCCGCCGAGCGCTGGTAGTAGCGCGCGGCAAAGCGCACCAAGTGCTGCCAGGCGCCAGCCAGGGGCAGGACCGTGTCCAACACTTCGCTGATGTCGCGCACCTTGCCGGGGTCAATTTCGCCGCTGGCCTCGTCGTCGCTAGCGTCCCACACCACGCCCAGCGTTTCGCGCGCGCCCAGGGGCACCCGCACCAGCGTACCGGCGGGAAGCAGTTCCCGGTGCCGATAGGTCAGCACCGGGCCCATGGATGCATGGGCCGGGGTGTGGACCAAAACGGGCAGCCAAACGCTCATGGGGGACCCGGCGCGGCGCGCACCACAGCAGGCAAATCACACATAGGGCGTCTTGTACATAAAAAGCGGCAGGAAAACAGGCTAAGTCCTTGATCTGTTTAGGGCCGCTGTTTTATGCCCAGATTTTGTGGATAACTTTGGGGATATGCCTAATCTAAACCCGGTCCGCCCTCGAAAAATCAGCATATCGTTACCCTGCTTAAAAAATGAGCAAAAACTATATCTATTACAAATCAATCACTTAGCTCGATTATCCGGTGTATGGCGAGCTGGCTAAAGGGCTTGGCCGACCGGCACAGGGGGCGCACCCCTATGTGCATAACTCCAAAGAGTTTGCCCTATGGCAAGTCCTCCGTGGTGGCTCCGAGTGCGCCTTTTTGCGCTTTGACGCACTTTGTTCCCGCTTGGCGATTGTGCCTGCTAGCTCGACGCAAAAAAGCAGCATTTTTCACGCTGTGAAGTGAAAATCCCGCTTAGCACCCGCATCTGAAGCAGACTGTCGAAAATCGCCCTAAGCCATTGATTTGAAACAATTTTGCCTGCTATTCGCGTAATCTGTGGATAACTTTGTTGATATCTGTCCCTCGCGGGCAAAAATCCTCGGAAAATCAAGGCTTTCGACGCGATGCCTTGAAAAAAAGCAAAATTAGCTGGTCATAAAAATCAATTACTTAGCGCACTCCTTGCGGTCTGGCAGGCATTTCGACGGGCCTGGGTCACTTGCCAAGGAAGTCAATAATTTTTGTGAACAAGTCCTAAAAATAAGACAAAAACCATGTAAATCGTGCTATATGAATTTTCCCGGTATTTTGATATCTGCTTACTTGGATTTGGCACGCGGATGGGCCGCGTCATAGGCCTTGGCCAAATGCTGGAAATCCAGCCGCGTATAGACCTGGGTAGTGCTGATGTTGGCGTGGCCGAGCAGCTCCTGCACGCCGCGCAGGTCGCTGCTGGACTGCAGCACGTGGCTGGCAAAGGAGTGGCGCAGCATATGCGGATGTACCGGGGCGCTGGTGTGCGCTAGCTGGCTGCGCCTTTGGAGGCGTTGCCATACCGACTGCGCGCTCAGGCGCGTCCCATTGCGCCCGGTAAATAGCGCAGCTTGGGGCAATCCGGCGGTATTTGCTTTGGATGGGCCTGGGGCACTGGCCGGGACGGGGGGCGTGGCGCGCAAGGCCAGCCAGCGTTCCAGGGCGCGCAGGGCCGCGCTGCCCACCGGCACCGCGCGCCGCTTGGCGCCTTTACCCAGCACATGGGCTTGTGCATCCTGCAAGTCAATCCAGCCCTTGGCCTGCGGGCTGGGCTGCACATCCAGCCCCACCAGTTCGCCCACGCGCAGGCCACTACCGTAGAGCAGCTCCACCATGGCGGCGTCGCGCGCTTCAAACCAGGCGCCGTCTTCACTGCGGAATTGGGCAAACTGCACCGCATCATCCACGCCCATGGCCTTGGGCAGGGGCTTGGGCGCTTTGGGCGCGCGCACATCTTGCACCGGGTTGCTGGCGACCAGGCCCTGGCGACCCAGCCAAACGTAAAAGCCGCGCCAGCCGCTCAAAATCAAAGCAATGCCACGGCCGCTGCGCCCGCCGCTGTGCATCATGGCGATCCAGCGGCGAATATGGTGGTGACTGACTTCGCACAGTGCCAGCGCCGCAGCGTCCGCCCCCGCCTTACTGCTTTTGATTCGTGTGCCCGCAGATGCAGGGCCGACGCCAATCGGCGTCGAACCTGCTGCAAAGTCCTGCAGCTTGCCTAGGTCTAGGGCATACAACTCGACGGTGCGCTGCGCCAGGCGCTTTTCCGTGCGCACGTATTCCAGGTAGCGCTCGACCAGTTCGCTGTCGGTGGCCACGCGCTATGCCGCCAGAGGCGCTTTAGCGCAAGCGGCTCAAGGCGGCGCTGGCCACCTCGCCGATGCGGCATAAAAAGTCGGTGCCCATGCCGCCATGGAATCGCTGTGCGTCCATCGAGGCCAGCACCAGCATGCCAAAAGCCGGCGCGCTGCTGCCGGCGTCGCCGCTGCGCAAGGGGATGATGGCGATCGAGGCAGCGGTGTCGGGCTTGTCCAGCCAGGCCGCCACTTCAAAGCCGGTGTTCAGGCCGCAAAATGGCTCGTTCAATGACGAGGCAAATAATTTGGCCTCGTCACTCACGCCTTGCACAAAAGCACTGTCGGCATATTCGCTGTCCAAGCCCCACAAGCGCAGCGCCACCTGCGGCACCGAAAACTGTTCGCGGATTTCTTGGCTAATCATGCCTGGCAGGGTCTGCGCTTGCGGCACCAACAAAAGCCCGCGCGCCCAGCGCAGTATTTTGTCGGAAAGCAGCACATTGTCATTGCCGTGGCGAATCATTTCCATGATGCGCGACTCCAGCAATTTGATTTTCTCGCGCAGCATTTCGGCCTGGCGTTCTTGCAGGCTGACCGCGCGGTGGCTGTGCGGGCTGGTGATTTGCACTGCGGCCAGCAAGTCGGCATGACGCAGGAAAAAGTCTGGCGTATTGGCCAGGTAATTAGCGATGTCGTCCTCGGTAATCGGGTTGTTCAAACTGGGGTCGCTGGGTGTGCTCATAGTTTTTTTAAAAAGACAAAAGTTAAAAATGGTCCGGCAGTTCAATCTCGCCGCGGTACACCGTGGTGGCCGGGCCGGTCATCCGCACCGGCGCATCACCACCGGCCCAGGCAATCGTCAATACGCCGCCGCGTGTGTGCACATCGACTTGCGCATCCAGAAGGCCCCAGCGTATCCCCGCCACCACCGCCGCGCAGGCACCGCTGCCGCAAGAAAGGGTCTCGCCGACACCGCGCTCGTGCACGCGCAAGCGCACCTGCTGGCGGTTCACGATCTGCATAAAACCGGCATTGACCTGGTGGATAAAACGCGCATGTTGTTGAATCAAAGGCCCTTGCACAGCGATAGGCGCACTGTCCACATCGTTTACCAACTGCACGGCATGCGGGTTGCCCATGGATACTGCACCTATGCTGACGGTATCGGTGGCATTCAGGCTTAAAGGCCAGCATTGCCAATCTCCCAAAGCCTGGACCTGCAAACCTTGTGCGTCAAATCCAATGGCATGCAGATCAAAGGAAGGGGGCCCCATATCCACCGTAACGCGGCCGTCAAAGTGCAGTTCGGGCTCAATCACGCCTTTCATGGTTTTTACGCGCAGCCGCGTTTTATTGCTGAGCCCTTGCTCACGCACAAAGCGCGCAAAACAGCGCGCGCCATTACCGCATTGCTCTACCTGATTTCCGTCTGCGTTGTGGATGCTGTATTCAAAATCGATGCCCACCGCTGGCGAAGGGCCGACCGTCAAAATCTGGTCCGCGCCGATGCCTCGATGGCGATCGCCTAAAAAGCGGTAATGCGCCGGGCTTAGCCCCAAAGGTCCGCGCGTTGCATCGAGCACCACAAAATCATTGCCGGCGCCGTGCATTTTGGTAAACGGAATTCGCATAGCCCCGATTATCAGGCGTGGCGCCCGCGGGCCGCATAGGGCCACGCATGGGGGGTAGTGCAGGCCGCCTGCGTGTTTGGCTGCACAATGCCGCTATGCCCCGAAGTTCTCAGATCCTTGCCCATGCCGCAGGCGCCTTGCCTGCACCTGGCCAATGGCAAAGCGCGCACCCCGTGCCTTTGCTCGCCAACTTGCAACGCCTCACCGCGCCAAACCCCGGTTTCATGACCGGGCCGGGTACCAATAGCTATTTGGTGGGCAATGCGGCCACCGGTTATTTCGTCATCGACCCGGGCCCTGCCGACAACGACCATATCGCGCGCTTGTGGGACGCAGCGTGCCATACCAACGGGCGCGGCGGCCATATCCAGGCCATTGTCTGCACCCACTCCCATGCCGACCATTCGCCAGGCGCCGCGCCGCTGCAAGCCCTGTGCATGCAACGCAGCGGCCACACACCGCCCATCTGGGGCCAGCCTTCGGCGCCCACCGCACGCGCCAATAGCCACTTCGTTCCCGATAAGGTGCTGGCCCATGGCGCGCTTTTGCAGCTGCAGGCCGATGGCGCGCCGCATCACACTTTGCTCGCGCTGCACACGCCCGGCCACGCGGCCAACCATGTCTGCCTGTTGATGACGCAAGACGGCATGCTGTTTTCGGGTGACCATATCTTGAACGGCAGTACCACCGTCATCGACCCGCCTGACGGCAATATGGCGCAATACCTCGATTCGCTGGATTTGCTGCATGCGGCCTGTGTGCAGCACAACGTGGAGTTCATCCTGCCCGCCCACGGCCACCCCTTGCCCGATGCGCTGGGCGCGATTGCGCAGCTTAAAGCCCACCGCCTCAAACGCGAATCCAAGATCGCCGCCGTCATGCAGGCCAACCCTGCAGGCGACCCGGACCAGTGGCTGCCCCTGGCCTATGACGATGTGGATGCGCGCCTGTGGCCGGTGGCCAAGCGTTCGCTACTGGCGCATGTGGAGCGCATACAACTGCTAGCGCTAAGCCAAGCCGGCCCGCCATGAGCGCGGCTTCTGTGGCACGGCCCGCCCACGGCGCAGGTGGCGGCGATTCTGGCGACGGCGAGCGCCTATCCAAGCGCGTGGCGCAAATACTGGGCTGCTCGCGCCGCGAGGCCGAGCAAACCATCGAGGGCGGCTGGGTGCGCGTGGATGGTCAAGTGGTTGAAATCCCGCAGCAGCGCGTGCTGACGCAGACGGTGACGGTGGACCCAGATGCCAGTTTGATGGCGCTGGGCGAAGTCACGCTGATCCTACATAAACCGCCCAACGTGCTCGATGGCCTGCAAGACGACTCAGGACCTGCTGCTGCCCCGCCAGGCCCATCCCCCGGGCGCGGACGGCAGACGCGTAAAGCGGCGATACAGTCCGCCCGCGCATTGCTGAAAGCGGCCAACCACAGCCCACGCGACGCAAGCGGCCAACGCCCTTTGCTGCGCCACTTCAAGCAACTACAGGCCAGCGTGCCGCTGGAAATTGCAGCAAGTGGATTGGTGGTGTTCACCCAGGATTGGCGCGTGCAGCGCAAGCTGACGGAAGACATGGGGCAGATGGAACATGAACTCATGGTGGATGTGCGCGGCGAAGTACAAGCCGAGGCGCTGATTCCGATAGAGCGCGCGCTGCGCGACCCGCGCCAGCGCTTGCCGGTCGCCAAAATTAGTATCAGCAGCGCCAGCGAGGCCCGCAGCATCCTGCGCCTAGCGGTCAAAGGCGCGCATCCAGGCTTGGCCGCTTTTCTGTGCGAGCTGGCCGGCTTAGAAATTCAAGCCCTGCGCCGCATCCGCCTAGGCCGCGTAAGTTTGGGCGATGTCGCGCCAGGGCAGTGGCGCTATCTGGCGGAGTTCGAACGCTTTTAAGGCCGCTGTTTTCAGGCCGGATGCACCACCACCAGCCACCCGGTCGCCACGCTTTTGCCCAGGTTGCGGATGCTGTGCTGGCAGTCCACGGCGTAGCGTGCGGTCTCGCCGGTTTGCAGTTTTTGCTGCACGTCACCAGCCTGCACTTTCAGCGCGCCGCTGTGCACCGTTAGGTGTTCGCGCGTGCCCGCTTCGTGGGCTTCTGACTCCAAAGCTCCGCCGGGCTGCACCGTCAGCGCGTACCACTCATATTGGCCGGCCAGCTCGATCGGCCCCAGGATGCGCAGCTCACACAGGCCGTCCGGGCTGCGCAGTGACGGTGTGGCGTGCGCGGGCACCAGGGCGATAGCCGGGGTTTGGGGCGCGGGCACCTGGTGCAGCAAATCGGCCAGCGGCACGCCCAGCGCATTGGCCAGGCGCCAGACCACAGCCACCGTAGGATTGGCCTGAGCGCGCTCGATTTGCGAGAGCATGGATTTGGACACTCCCGCCAGGCGGGACAGCTCATCTAGTGACAGCGCGCGCGCCTGGCGCAACGCGGCCAGCGTGTCCCCTACGCGAGGCGGCTCGGCCGGGAGCGGATTGCGCGCGGCCGCAATGGGATTTTTGGCACTACGAGAGGTCATGAAATTCCTTTATATCGAAATATGTTCGATATACTGCACAAACATAAAAACACCGAACATTGTGGATTCGATTGTCCACCCATCGGCCACCACCCCCCAGGAAAAGGAAAAACCATATGGCAAACAGCAGCGATTTTTATCAACACCTAAAGTACGAATTAGCGGGTATCGAAGAGGCTGGCTTGTTCAAGCAAGAACGCGTGCTGGGCAGCCCGCAAGGCGCGCACATCCACACCGTGGGCGCAGATGGCCAGCGGCGCGAAGTGATTAATTTATGCGCGAACAACTATTTGGGTCTTTCTGCGCACCCGCAGGTTCTGGCCGCAGCGCATGCCGCGCTGGACAGCCATGGCTATGGCTTGAGTTCCGTACGCTTTATCTGCGGCACGCAAGACTTGCACAAAACCTTAGAGGCACGCTTGTCGGCGTTTTTAGGAACCGAAGACACCATTTTGTACGCTGCCGCGTTTGATGCCAATGGCGGTTTGTTTGAGCCGCTGCTCGGTGAGCAAGACGCCATCATCAGCGACGAGCTGAACCACGCCTCCATCATCGATGGAATACGCCTGTGCAAAGCGCAGCGTTGGCGCTACCGGCACAACGACATGGCAGATCTGGAGCGTTGTTTGCAAGAGGCCGCAAGCGCCGGTGTGCGCCACACGCTGGTCTTTACCGATGGTGTGTTTTCTATGGACGGCACGATCGCGCAACTCGATGTGATGCGCCGCTTGTGCGACCAGTACGGCGCGCTATTGGGTGTGGACGAATGCCACGCCACCGGTTTTGTCGGCGCCAGCGGACGCGGTACGCCGCAGCATCGGGGCGTGTTCGGCAAAGTGGACATCATCACCGGCACTTTGGGCAAAGCCTTGGGTGGCGCAAGCGGCGGCTTCACCAGCGGGCGCAAAGAGGTGATTGCGTTATTGCGCCAACGCTCGCGGCCTTATTTATTTTCTAACACCTTGGCGCCGGTGATCGCTGGTGCATCGATTGCCGTACTTGATTTGTTAGAGGCGAGTACCGCATTGCGCGACACGCTGGCAGACAACACGCGCTATTTCCGCAGCGCATTGCTTGACGCCGGTTTTGAATTGCCGCCGGGCGAGCATCCCATCATCCCGGTGATGGTGGGCGATGCGGTGTTAGCGCAGCGCATGGCGGCGCGTTTGCTGGAGTTGGGCGTATATGTGGTGGGCTTTTTCTTTCCCGTGGTGCCGCGTGGCAAGGCGCGTATTCGGGTGCAGGTCAGCGCGGTGCATAGCCGCGCCGATTTGGAATTTGCCGCTGCCGCGTTTGCACAAGCGGGTCAGGAACTAGGCATCTTGCGCAAAGGAGCAGCAGCATGAACACACGCATTCTCATCATCGGCGCCAACGGGCAGATCGGCACCGACCTTGCCAGTGGATTAGCAGCGCGCTATGGCGCGGACGCCGTTGTGCTCAGCGACATTGCCGCGCCCCCTACCGCACTGCCTGCGGGCATGACGCACCACATTTTGGACGCCACGGACGCGGATGCTTTGCAACGCTTAGTGGTGCAGCAAGGCATCACGCAGATTTACCTCTTGGCCGCTGCTTTATCAGCGCGCGGTGAGCAGGATCCGGCCTGGGCTTGGGACTTGAATATGCGCAGCTTGCTCAACGTGTTGGAGCTGGCGCGCCAATTTCGCTTGCGCGTGTTCTGGCCCAGTTCGATTGCCGCCTTCGGGCCAGGCAGCCCTAAGGTGCATACGCCACAGCATTGCATCATGGACCCCGGTACGGTGTATGGCGTTTCCAAGCTCGCTGGCGAAGGCTGGTGCGCTTGGTACCACCGGGTCCACGGTGTCGATGTGCGCAGTCTGCGCTACCCCGGTCTTATCAGCTGGAAAACTGCGCCCGGCGGCGGCACCACAGATTACGCCATCGAGATATTCCACGCCGCATTGCGCCAGGGCCACTACACCAGCTTTTTGGCGCCGCATACCGCGCTACCGATGATGTACATGCCCGACGCCATCCGCGCCACGCTCGAACTGATGGACGCACCGGCGCACTGCATCGCCGAGCGCCACAGCTACAACCTGGCCGCGCTGAGCTTTACCCCGGCACAACTGGCCACTGCGATTGCGCGCCAAATACCCGGCTTTGCCGTGGACTACGCGCCCGACTACCGGCAGGCGATTGCAGAGAGCTGGCCCCAGTCCATAGACGATAGTGTGGCCAGCACCGATTGGGGATGGTCGCCACGCTTTGACTTGGACGCCATGGTCGCCGATATGTTGGCGCATCTGCGGCCGCAGGTGCAAACTGCGCAAGAAGCGCTGGCCGCCTGAGGCACGATAAAAAGTGTGAAGCCCACCGATAAGCCGGATTCTGTGCACGCCGGGTTGCCCCAGTGTGTGACCACCATTACTCTGGGCCTTTGATCACTCAAAAGCTCGGTGCTACCTACCCGCCAACTCAGGGGGCCCCGTCAACGTTGGCCTACTTGGTATTGCTGCGCGTAGAGATTGCCCGTTTCACCTTCGCGCCCGTGGCGCACCTTGCGCTGCGCCAGGGCACGAAACTCGTCTCTGTTGCTCTAATCCTCACCTTATGCCGCGCCCTTGCGAGCACGGTTTTCAGTGGACAGCCGTTAGCTGCTACGCCGCCCTATGCAGTCCGGACGTTCCTCCAGTGCTTTGTTTCCAAAATTGCACCAGCGGTGGTCTGGCGGGCTTCACAGGGGTGATTATCGGCCTTGGCATATCCATATAACCCCCAAATAGCCCAATCTGCCCCAAAATAGCGGCCCCACGCAGGCCGCCGCGCAGGCGGCCATCACCCCACACCGGAGACACCATGAAAGCCGACAACATCCTGCACACCATTGGCAACACGCCGCACGTTCGCATCAATCGCCTGTTCGGGCCGGATGCGCAGGTCTGGATCAAGTCTGAGCGTAGCAACCCCGGCGGTT
>CANJXV010000081.1 GCA_947478935.1 Comamonadaceae bacterium | reverse complement strand
CGGACTTCAAAAAATTCATCCAGATTGGAAGAAACAATGCACAGATAGCGCAGCCGTTCTAAAACAGGAACATCTTCACGCGTGGCCCAGCTCAAGACCCGCTCATTGAATGCGACCAGACTATGGTCGCGGTCCAGCAGCTCCGGGTGCGCGGCGTCGTGAAAGGCTTTGCTCGTTTGTTCCAACGGAACGTTCTCCTTGAAATCCGTGGTTTCTGACTTGTAGAACGAAGCGTAATGGCAACCCGAGAACCTTGCAAGCCTCACCTTTCACGCGATACAACGACTTAGCAGTATGCGCCCCTGAGGCGAAGCAACACTGCGCTTCAGCAGTTTGCTTCAAAAAAATTACAAATTTGTGACAACCCCCTGCCCGATTACCGTAAAAAGAGGCGGCGCCTGGCGACAACAGCCTCATCTAACCGGGGCAAAGATTCGGCAGATACCTCAGAAGGTAGATCCGAGGGCTTTCCGTCTTACTTCACAATCACCGGATGCACGCTAAACACATTAGCGCTGGTAGGATCCACTACCACGCGCACCCAATGCAGGCTGGGGCTGCCGAAAGTCTGTAAACGGGTGAAGTTGGGCAGCAGTTTGGTGGGGCTATACAAGGGCTTGTCTAATTTGAAGTAATGGGTGTCACCATGTACAAACAAGACCTGTCCGGCATATTGCTCGGTTTGCTCCACCAGCTTGGACATGAAATGGCGATAGCCGCTAACCGCCGGCTCCTTGCTTTCATCGAACTCTTCGGTTTCAGGTAAATCAAAGCCCGGGTCGCCCTGGGTGACCACTACGATACCGACCGCGTTTTGCGCCTTGGCGGCGGCAAAGGAAGCTTGCATCCACGCGACGTTCGCAGCGTCGCGCTCTAGGTATTCGGCGTTGGAAGCATCGCACTGAGCGTTATCACGGGCACTCTTATTTTTGCACTCCTTCTCGCTCATGATCAGGTTGTTGTTGCTGCCGGGCTGGTTCACACCCACAAACACCACGCCGCCATGGACAAAACGGGTGTTCTCTACAAATTTCTCACCTAACTTGCCTTGGTGCTCTAAGGCCATCGTGCTTTGGCCCAGGCTATTGAGGTTGGGGAACATCACTTTGCGGATGTAGCTAAGGCGCTCCAATCCGTCGTATCCGCCGTTGTTGGTGCGGTGGCAATCGGTCCACTCGTTGTCGCCAGGTACATAGACCACAGGCTTAACCATGGTGGCGAACATTTTCAGTGCATCCGCGTACACATCATCGGTGCATTTGGAGCTTCCATCTTTGATATCACCATCGTAAATAGAGAAAGCGATATCAGAACGGTTGATGCTTTGTAAAACTGCTGGCAGCTTGGCATCATCACCCGCTTTTTTGTAGGGCATATCGCCCCACAGGCCGAAACTAAAAGGTTTGGCTGGGCTTTGCGCCCAACCCAATGAAACATGCGCTACCAAGGCGGCAGCGACGAAAACAGCTTTAGAAAACATAAGCACTCCGTAGGAAAAACTATCGAATCGATTTCAACAATTTAACCGCATCGCGTGACGAAGCGATGACGAAGTAAGCGAACAGGCAATGTTGTAAAAAAAATACAAAAAATCAAAAGCCACCTTATTTCACCGAATTGAAATATGAAAACACAACACTCACCCTCGTCAATTCAAGCATTTTTGAATTTTGGCAATAAGTTCAAACCCTAACAGAAAGAGTACTTTATGAAAATGACAGCCCAGAAAACCGCGTTGGCACTGGCCACCGGCATGTTGCTCGCTTCCTCTGCGTTCGCACAAACCGCACCAGCGGTGACCTTGTATGGCCGCTTGGACGTGGGCGTTGAAAGCGCGAATGACGGTGCACTTACAAAAACCATGCTGCAAAATTTCTCCTCGCGCTTCGGCATCAAAGGTGAGCGCGGATTCAGCACTGACTTATCTGGCCTATTTCAAGTCGAAACCAATTTCAGGCCAGATGACAACACTGGCGCAGATGCTCTGGCCAACCGCAACAGTTTTGTTGGCTTGAAGAGCGCCTCCTTTGGAACTTTGTTGATGGGCAACTACGATACCCCACTGAAATTATTGGACGCTGGCGGATACGCCGGAACGCTGTATGGCGAGGGTGAGGCTATGGAGGTGATCATTCACGGTAAGGGCACGACAACTGTGGTCCCAACATTAGTTAATTTCGGCAACGTTCATACGCGTGCAAAAAATAATCTCGTTTACATCAGCCCCAAATTCGCTGACATGGTTGTGAAGGCCTCTTATTCTCCCGATGAAGCTAAATCCGCCACCCAGGACATTCCACTGTACGCGGCCTCTTTAGAGTGGAATAACGGAACCTATAACGCCGGTATCGCAACCCAATCCAAGGGCGCAACTGCGGCTGCGACCGCTACTGCGGCCCGCTACGGTATGTCTGCCACGAAATTCACTTTAGGCGCCAAGATGGACAACCTGAGCGGTGCGATCGTTGTTAGCGCCTTGGATAACCAAGCATTCCTTGCAGCTGACGCACGCAAGACCACGAATACCTTGTTTGTGGTGAACTATGTAGATGGCGCGATGACCTACAAGTTCAACTACGGCATGTCCGGCGAGTCCGCTTCCAATGCCCAAGACGATTTATCCATGATGGCTTTGGAAGCTGCTTATGCTTTGGATAAGCAAACTACGCTCTATGGCAGCTATGCACAGATTACCAATAGCGCTAAGGCTAAAGGCGCGATGGTGGGATCAGACAGCAATGTCACCCCTTCAAAAGCTGGTGATGACCCGACCGCAATTACATTTGGTATCCGTTACAACTTCTAAGCATGTGTAGTGTCCGATTTTTGATGCCGCGATGCGCCTCTAAGCGAGTTGCACATGTATTGAGAATTTGACCTGTGGTTTCGGAAGAAAAAGGCCACCTTCGGGTGGCCATTTTCTTGGCGGCTACGTCGAGATGAATGCAAGGGCTTAAGGCATCAGCCTAGCCATGCGCGTCTAACCACTTTTGCAAAAACTGCGCAGTCCCCGCCTCGGGGTCAAGTTGGTAGGCATCAAAGCCCAGCTTGGCGTAGGCACGCAAGGCCTTTTGGTTACCTGAAAGCACTTCTAAAGTCAGTTTGCAAGCGCCGCGATCACGCGCTATTTGAATCACGGCCTCCAACATGGCGCCTGCCACCCCTTGCCCGCGCCAATCCGGCAAAACGATCACATCATGGATATTGACCAAAGGCTTGGCTGCAAAGGTAGAAAAACCTTCTATGCAATTGACCAGGCCCACCGGCGTCTGGGCCGCATCCTGCGCAAACGCCAGCACGCTAAAAGCATGCGAACGTGATGCTAAACCCACTATCACATGGGTTTTGGCATAGTCGCTCAAGCCCGCGCCACCACCCATGGGGTCATGCGCATAGGCATCGAGCAAGGCCACCAAGGCGCTTGTATGCACCGGGTCCGCGTAGTCCACGCGGCAAATACGTATCGGGTGCTTGGGCGCAGTCATTGCAATGTTTGCGCAATACGCTGCGCGCTGGCTTGGGCCACTGAGGCATCGCGCGCCTCCACCATCACGCGAACCACAGGCTCGGTGCCGCTGGCACGTATCAGTACGCGTCCCTGATCGGCCAATTGCGCTTGCACTTGGGTAATCGCTTGCTGCATGGCCTTGTTGGACTTCCAGTCCGCGCCGGGCGCAAGGCGCACATTGACCAATGTTTGGGGGAATAGCACTACGCCCTCCAACAACTGCGCTATGGTCTTGCCAGAACGCACACAGGCTTGCAAGGTTTGCAAAGCCGAAACCAGTCCATCGCCCGTGGTGTGCTTATCCAGGGCTAACAAATGCCCCGAGCCCTCGCCACCCAAGACCCAAGCGCGAGCTTGCATTTCTTCGAGAACATAGCGGTCGCCCACCTTTGCACGCACGAATTCCAAGCCACGGGCCTTTAAGGCCAATTCCACCGCCATATTCGTCATCAAGGTGCCGACCACACCGCCCAGCAATTCGCCACGCGCAAGGCGCTCATCGGCCATTAAGTAAAGCAACTCGTCGCCGTTGTACAAGCGCCCTTGCGCATCGACGATTTGCAAGCGATCGGCGTCCCCATCGAGTGCGACACCAAAATGTGCGCCATGCTGCTTAACCGCAGCCACCAAGGTCTGGGGGTGGGTGGCGCCCACGTCTTTGTTGATATTCAAACCATCAGGCGCACAGCCGATGGCGATGACTTCGGCACCCAATTCGTGAAACACTTTAGGCGCGATCTGGTAGGCCGCGCCGTGCGCCGCGTCGACGACGATTTTCATGCCCTTAAGCGTGAGGTCGGATGCAAACGTGCTCTTACAAAACTCGATATAACGGCCCGCCGCATCGTCCAGCCGTTTGGCTTTGCCCAAATGGGCCGATACCTCCCACACCGGTGGCTGACCCAAGGCCTCTTCGACTGCTTTTTCCCAGGCATCGGGCAGCTTGCTGCCTTGGGCGCTGAAAAACTTGATGCCGTTGTCTTCAAAAGGGTTGTGGCTGGCACTAATTACCACGCCCAAGGACGCGCGCTGCGCACGCGTCAGATAGGCCACGGCCGGGGTGGGCAAAGGACCTAGCAGCACCACGTCCACGCCGGCGGAGTTAAACCCGCTTTCCAGGGCACTTTCCAGCATATAGCCCGAGATGCGGGTGTCTTTTCCAATCAATACCGTGGGGCGCGCTTCGCTACGCTTGAGTACGCGCCCAACTGCATGGGCCAAACGCAGCATGAAGTCCGGCGTAATCGGTGCTTGACCTACCGTACCGCGAATGCCATCGGTTCCAAAATATTGGCGTGTCATGGTTTAATTTTTCTTAATGAATTTTGCAGAAACTAGAGCAGCTAGACCTTGGCAGCCGCCTGCGTCGCACCAAGCACCTTCAAGACCTGTGCCGTCGCCAGCACATCATGTACGCGAACAATGCGCGCTCCATTGTGCACCGCCAGCAGCGCCGCAGCGGCACTGGCCACCACCCGGTCGGGTGCGGCAGCGCCAGTCACTGCGCCCAGTGATGATTTGCGCGACCAGCCCGCCAGCACCGAAAAGCCCAGCGCAAATAGCTCGGACTGGCGCGCCAGCAAGCTGAAATTTTGGTGCACGGTTTTGCCAAATCCGATGCCGGGGTCAATGCAAATGCGCGCCGCTAGCACCCCGCGCGCCAAAAGCAGCCGCCCTCGCTGACCCAAAAACTCGATCACAGGAGCCAGTACATCACCTTCCATGGGCGACAACTGCATAGTCTGCGGATCGCCATGCATATGCATCAGGCACACACCGCAACGACCATGGCCAGCCACCACATCCAAGCCATTGCGTGCAGAGCCAGGGGCCGTCCAGCGAAGCGCCCACACATCGTTAACGATATCCACGCCAAGGTCTAATACCGCTTGCATCACCGCAGGCTTGTAGGTATCGACTGACACCGGTACGCCCAGGGTTAGGGCATGGCGCACAACCGGCAGGATGCGGGCAAGCTCATCCGCTTCGGACAGCGGCTGTGCGCCCGGACGGGTTGATTCACCGCCAATGTCCAGAATGTCAGCGCCTTGCGCTAGCAATTGCTCGCAATGGCGCATCGCGGCGCTACTTGTCGCATGCAAACCGCCATCAGAAAACGAGTCCGGCGTGACGTTCACAATCCCCATGATGCGGGCTTGCGACAGATCAATGTCAAAACGGCTGGTTTGCCAAATGGTCATTCGGGAGATTGCCGATAGGTTCAATAAAAGCGGCTTAAAACGTAGAAACGGGGCCCAAAGCCCCGTTTACCACTAGCTCAGTGCTAGTGCGCTCAAGCTGCCGTGGGTGCAGGATCGGGCGTTGCCGCAGGGGCTGCATTGCCACCGCCATCGCTAGGCCCAGGCGTAGTGCTCGGAGGCGTCCAATCCTTGGGTGGACGCGGGCTCTTACCAGCAATGATGTCGTCAAGTTGGTCGCTGTCAATGGTTTCCCACTCCAGCAAGGCCTTGGCCATGGCGTGCATCTTGTCTTTATTGCCCTCAATCAGTTCCCGAGCCAACTGGTACTGCTGGTCGATGATGCGGCGCACTTCGGCATCCACTTTTTGCATCGTTTGCTCGCTCATATTGGTGGTCTTGGTCACCGAGCGGCCCAGAAACACTTCGCCTTCGTTCTCCGCATACACCATGGGGCCCAGTGCATCGGTCATTCCATAACGCATCACCATATCGCGGGCAATAGACGTGGCGCGTTCAAAGTCATTACTGGCCCCCGTGGTCATCTGATTCATGAACACTTCTTCGGCGATACGTCCCCCAAACAGCATGCTGATTTGGTTGAGCATGTATTCGCTGTCGTAGGAGTAGCGATCCTGCGCCGGTAGGCTCATGGTGACACCCAAAGCGCGGCCACGCGGGATGATGGTCACTTTGTGCACCGGATCACATTTGGGCAATAACTTGCCGATCAGCGCATGGCCGGATTCATGGTAAGCCGTGTTCTTACGCTCGCCTTCGGGCATGACCATGCTCTTGCGCTCAGGGCCCATCAGGATTTTGTCCTTGGCCTTTTCGAAGTCTTCCATGTCCACCAAACGGGCATTGCGACGCGCGGCCATCAAGGCGGCTTCGTTACACAAATTCGCTAAATCTGCGCCTGACATACCCGGCGTACCACGGGCGATGATGCCGGCGTTTACGTCTTGGCCAAGCGGCACTTTGCGCATGTGCACATTCAAAATTTGTTCGCGCCCCCGAATATCAGGCAGCGTGACATAGACCTGCCGGTCAAAACGGCCGGGGCGCAACAAGGCGGCGTCCAAAATGTCGGGCCGGTTGGTCGCTGCCACCACGATGACGCCGACATTGGTCTCGAAACCATCCATCTCCACCAACATCTGATTAAGCGTCTGTTCACGCTCATCATTGCCACCACCTAGGCCGGCGCCACGCTGGCGGCCTACGGCGTCAATCTCGTCAATAAAAATAATGCAAGGCGCGTTTTTCTTGGCATTGTCAAACATGTCGCGCACGCGAGAGGCGCCCACACCGACAAACATTTCCACAAAGTCCGAGCCAGAGATACTGAAAAAAGGCACTTTGGCTTCGCCGGCAATCGACTTTGCCAGCAGGGTTTTACCGGTACCCGGAGGGCCCACAAGCAACAGACCGCGCGGAATACGGCCACCGAGTTTTTGGAATTTGCTGGGGTCTTTGAGGAAGTCCACCACCTCTTTGACTTCTTCTTTGGCTTCGTCGCAACCGGCCACGTCGGCAAACGTTACGGTATTGGTGTTTTCATCGAGTAATCGGGCTTTGCTTTTACCGAAACTGAACGCGCCGCCTTTGCCGCCGCCTTGCATTTGGCGCATGAAATAAATCCAGACGCCGATCAACAACAGCATGGGACCCCAGCTGACCAGCAAGGTCATGAGCAAGGAACCCTCTTCGCGGGGTTTGACGTCAAACTTGACGCCATTGGCGATCAGGTCGCCCACCAGGCCACGGTCTAGGTAGGTAGCCGTCGTTCTGACACGACGCTCATCTGCGGTGACCGCGACGATCTCGGTCGTGCCGCCTTGGCCTTCCTGAATCACGGCGCTCTTGATGTGCTTGTTACGCACCTCTTCCAGAAAATCGGAATAGCCGAGGGTCACGGCGCCGCTGCCGCTGTGCGAGTCAAATTGCTTGAAGACGGTAAAAAGTACCAAGCCTATTACAAGCCAGACTGCAATTTTGGAAAACCACTGATTGTTCAAGCGAAGCTCCAGTTAAAGCGTGAGCCGGGAAATACCCTTGTCACATGCGATTCATTTTAGGCTTTTCAAGCGGGATTTCCACGGTATTTGCGAGTAGTGGCCGTAAATCGCACAAGGCCATGGGCTGTTTGCCGCCATCGAACGGCGCCTAACGCAGGCCGATACCAACCAAAAAAGTCTCGGACGAGCGGTCTCTGGAGGCCTTGGGCTTGTAGGGTTTGACGGTTTGGAAGGCCTCGCGAAAACGCGCCACTACCGCGTTATAGCTGCCGCCATGGAACACTTTGGCCACCAGCGCTCCCTGTTTTTTCATGTGGTTTTGGGCGAATTCAATGGCCAGTTCCACCAGGTACTCGACCCGGGCCGCGTCGGCTGAGGAGATACCTGACAGGTTGGGCGCCATGTCTGAGACCACGAGATCGGCTTGGGCGCCGTCCAACGCTGACTCCAGCTTTTGCAGCGTGTCGGCTTCGCGAAAATCCCCTTGGATAAAGGTCACGCCTTCGATTGCGTCCATGGGTAAAAGGTCCAGGCTAATGATTTTTCCGACCAATGCACCAGCTGCGGCGCCCTGCGGGGCCAAGCGGCGCCGCAAATACTGGCTCCAGGCGCCGGGCGTACAACCCAGGTCCACCAGCACCTGGCCGGGTTTGACCAGGCCGAATACTTCGTCAATTTCTTTGAGTTTGTAGGCCGCCCGCGCTCGGTAGCCTTCGCGGGCAGCCAGCTTCACATAGGGGTCGTTGATATGGTCGTGCAGCCAGGCCTTGTTGACCTTGCCGCCGCGCGCCGCTTTGGCCGGAACTAGCGCAGAAGGCGAAGAGACGGACGACTTTTTCATTGCGCCGATAATAGCCCTATGCCCCTTCTACAACTTAGTCCTACAGAGCGCAAAGCGCAGCGGGCCCTGGCCCACCACCTTGACCCGGTGGTCATGGTCGGCGGCGATGGCCTCACCGCCAATGTCAAAAAAGAAACCGATGCCGCGCTCAATGCGCATGGCTTGATCAAAGTACGGGTGTTTTCGGACGACCGCACCGCCCGCGAAGCCATGTTCCAAACCTTGGCCGACGAACTCAGCGCCGCGCCGATTCAACACATTGGCAAACTGTTGGTGCTATGGCGGCCGGTGCCGGAGAAGGAAAAAGTAGTCGATGAAGACCGCAAAGCGGGGCCTCGCGATTTCAAGGTCTTGAAATACAGCAAACGCGCCGGGCAGCGCCCTGAAGTTAAGACGCTGCGGGTGCTGGGCAATCAAAGATTGACGCCGGGTGGCAATGTCAAACGGGCCAAGCCGAAACCTAAAATTAGCCTGAAAAAACGCAGCCAGGGCACTTAAGCGCCCTTTTTGAAGGGGAGTGCGCAACCCCGAAGCCTGTGATGATGATGCGAGAGTGCCTCAGACGTAGCGTACCGCCACGATTTCATAGGCTTTTTGCCCACCTGGGGCCATGACAATGGCGGTATCGCCCTCTTCCTTGCCAATAAGCGCGCGAGCGATTGGTGAACTGATATTGACCAAGCCCAGTTTCAGGTCCGCCTCGTCTTCCCCCACGATTTGGTAGGTAACCCGCTCGCCCGACTCCTCCGCCTCCAGGTCCACCGTGGTTCCGAACACCACGCGGCCGCCAGCGTCCAGGGCAGCCGGGTCGATCACTTGGGCAACCGACAATTTGCCCTCGACCTCTTGAATCCGGCCCTCGATAAAACCTTGGCGGTCTTTGGCTGCATCGTATTCCGCGTTTTCACTCAAATCGCCTTGCGCGCGGGCTTCAGAAATCGCGCCGATCACGGCGGGACGGTCCACCGTCTTGAGCCGGTGCAGCTCGGCTTTCAGGATTTCGGCGCCGCGTTTGGTAATTGGAATAGTGGCCATCGGAAAACTCGTAGAACGGGGGT
>CANJXV010000080.1 GCA_947478935.1 Comamonadaceae bacterium | reverse complement strand
TTTGATTGAGCCGTAGATGATTTTCATCAGCGTGGACTTGCCGGCGCCGTTTTCCCCCAAAACCGCATGCGTTTGGCCGGGCAGCACCGTCAGCGATACATCGCTATTGGCCACCACCCCGGGGTAGGCCTTGGTGATTCCGGTCAGTTCTAAGCGGGGGGCAGTCATGCAAATGCGTTGGGACGGAGAGGGCGCAGGTAGCTTTTAAAGAGTGCGTATGCTAACGTCTTGAAAATTTCGCGCCGTCCTGATTTACCCTTGCACCACTTTGAGGCACAGCCTAGTTCCATGAACGTCACTAAAGCACAAACTAAGCCTATCCGCTTCATAAAGGGCAGTGTTTTGCACACACTGCATGACATCCCAGCAGACCGCACTTTGTTAGATGTGCTACGTGAAGACTTGCATCAAACCGGTACCAAAGAGGGTTGTGGCGAGGGCGATTGCGGTGCCTGCACCGTGGTCGTGGGGCATTTGCAAGGTGGCAAATTGCAAACCTGTGCGGTCAATAGCTGCATCAAACTGGCGCATTCGGTCGATGGCATGGCGCTGTGGACAGTGGAAGACCTGACCGATCCCGATGGCCGTTTACACCCAGCGCAAGAGGCTTTGGTGCAGTGCCACGGTTCGCAATGCGGTTTTTGCACGCCTGGCTTTGTGATGAGCATGGCGGCGCTGTGCGAGCAGGCGGGCCAGGTACCCATTACCCGCGAAAGTGCGCAGCAGGCGCTGTCTGGCAACCTGTGCCGCTGCACCGGCTACCGCCCGATTTTGGATGCAGCCTGCCAAATGCAAGCCCTGCCGCCCATGCGCTTGGACAACCCGGCGCTGCGCCAACAACTCAAAGCCTTGGCGCAATCCGAAGCGGCGGACGCTGCGGCTCGCACTGCGCCCACGCACTCCGCCAAGCCCGGCAAAAATGCCGCCGCTACCGCCGCGGCGCGGCACCCCGGTCTGGCCCGGCAGGCTGCTGCCCAGGCCGACATCGGCAACCTCGCCTATGCCGCGCATAGCGCCGAACTGGCCTACCTCGCCCCCACCACGCTGGCGGACTTGCTGGCCTTACGCCGGGCGCATCCGGATGCGCAACTGGTCGCCGGTTGCACCGACGTCGGCCTGTGGGTGACCAAGCAGCACCGCCAGTTTGCCCGCGTGCTAGATACCACGCGCGTGGCCGAGCTGCGTCAGGTGGACCGTTATCCGCATCACCTTGCCATCGGCGCGGCGGTCAGCCTGCACGATGCCTTTTCCGCCTTGATCAAAGACCGGCCACTACTACAAAGTTTTGCCGACCGCTTTGCGGGGCTGCCGGTGCGCAATGCTGGCACCCTGGGCGGCAATGTGGCCAATGGCTCGCCGATTGGCGACTCCATGCCCTTGCTCATCGCCCTGGGTAGCAACATCGTGCTGGCCAGTGCACGCGGCTACCGCGAAATGCCGCTGGAGGCGCTCTACACCGGGTACCGCCAAACCTGTATGGCCGCTGATGAAGTCCTGGCATACATCAAAGTGCCGCGCCCTCAGCGGGGAGAGCTGACCCGCGTTTACAAAATCTCCAAGCGTACCGAAGACGATATTTCTGCCGTTTGCCTAGCGGTGCAATTGCATATGCAGCGCGGCGAGGTGACGCAGGCTTCCATAGGCGCGGGTGGTGTGGCCGCCACGCCTGCCCGCGCGCGCGCCACCGAAACCGCTTTGCGTGGCCAGCCCTGGACCGAGGGTACGGTCCGCGCGGCCATGGACACCTTGCGCGCCGAGTTTTCGCCCATCTCCGACATGCGTGCCAGCGGCGAATACCGCCGCCAAGTGCTGGGCAATCTGCTTTGGCGCTTCTGGCTGGAAAGCCAGGGCCAAATCGCCACCGACATCCACCGCCTGGACCTGGAGTTGCAAGCATGAGCGCCCCGCACGCCATTAGAAAGGCGCAAGCCGCCGCTTTCCCGGTTAGTGGCCGGGACGCGCCGCACGAAAGCGCTCGCGCCCAGGTGCTTGGCGCCGCCACCTACATCGACGACATGCCCGAGCTGCAAGGCACGCTGCATGCCGCGCCTATTTTGTCCACCGTAGCCCACGGCAAGCTCAAAGGCATTGACGCGCGCGCCGCGCGGGCCATGCCCGGGGTGGTGGCAGTTCTGATGGCGCAAGACATTACTGGGGACGCCATGTTGGCGTCTTTTGCCGGTGACGAACCGATTTTTGCGCGCGACACGGTGCAACACATCGGCCAGGTGGTGGGCCTGGTGGTGGCGCGTAGCGTGATGCAAGCCCGCCGCGCTGCGCGCAAAGTGGTGCTCGATATCGAAGCCTTACCCGCCGTGCTGTCGGTACAGCAAGCGCTGGCCGCGCAAAGCTATGTACTGCCGCCGGTATTTGTGTGTCGGGGCGATGTGCAAGCTGGCTTGCAGGTCGCAAAGCACACCCTACGCGGCAGCCTGGAAGTAGGCGGGCAGGAACACTTTTACTTGGAGGGCCAGGTGGCCTATGCCGTGCCGCAAGCGCAGGGCCAATGGCTGATCCATAGCAGCACCCAGCATCCAGGCGAAGTGCAGCACTGGGTGGCGCATGCGCTGGGCTTACACAACCATGCAGTGCGGGTGGAATGCCGCCGCATGGGCGGCGGTTTTGGCGGAAAAGAAACCCAGGCGGGCCATGTGACGGTGTGGGCAGCGGTGGCGGCGCAGGCGGTGCGCGCCCCCGTCAAGCTGCGCCTAGACCGCGACGATGATTTTTTAATCACCGGCAAGCGCCATCCTTTTGCCTACGAATACACCGTTGGGTTTGACAACACCGGGCGCCTGACTGCGCTGCAATTGCAAATGGCCGTGAATTGCGGTTTTTGCGCGGACTTGTCGGGCCCTGTAGCTGACCGCGCGATCTTTCACACCGATAACGCCTATTTTTTAGAGAACGTAGAAATCGCCTCTTACCGCTGCAAAACCAATACCCAAAGCCATACCGCGTTCCGTGGCTTTGGCGGGCCGCAGGGTGTGATCGTCATCGAAAAAATCATGGGCGACATTGCCCGTGCGCTAGGTAAAGACGCGCTCGATGTGCGCTTGCGCAATGTGTATAGCGACGAGCCGCTCGCCAACCCGGTTGTGGCGGGAACGAGGGCCGCGCTACGCGACACCACGCATTACCAAATGAAGGTGGAAGACAACATCCTGGAGCCGCTGCTCACCACTTTGGAAAAGTATTGCGCTTATCGTCAGCGTGTGAAAGAGATTGGCGTGTGGAACGCGCAGAACCCGGTGCTGCGCCGTGGCATTGCGATCACGCCAGTGAAGTTCGGCATCAGTTTCACCGCAACGCTGTTCAATCAGGCCGGCGCCTTGGTCCATGTGTATTTGGACGGCAGCGTACGCGTACACCATGGCGGTACTGAAATGGGACAGGGCTTGCACACCAAAGTTACGCAAATCGTGGCCGATGAATTAGGCATAGCGCTAGACCGCGTGCTGTGCAGCGCTAGCGATACGCACACCATCCCCAATGCCTCGGCCACAGCGGCTTCGGCGGGCACCGACCTCAATGGTCGCGCCGCGCAATTTGCAGCGCGCCATGTGCGCGACAACCTGGCTGCGTTTGTGGCCGGACTCGATGGCTGCGGCGCCGGTGCGGTGGAGTTTTTTGGCGGGCAGGTGCGTTCGCCCACAGCCGCGCGCGGCTTTGATGAGGTCGTGCAAATGGCCTATGCCAACCGCATCCAGTTGTGGAGCGATGGCTTCTATCGCACGCCCAAAATTCACTATGACAAAACCACGCTGACCGGTCGGCCGTTCTTCTATTTTGCTTATGGTGCAGCCTGCACTGAAGTAGTGATTGACACCTTGACGGGCGAGAGCCGCGTGCTCAAAGTGGACATATTGCACGACGTGGGTCGCAGCATCAACCCGGCTCTGGACATCGGCCAGATCGAAGGCGGTTTTGTGCAAGGCATGGGCTGGCTTACCAGTGAGCAACTGGTCTGGAACGACAAAGGCCTGCTCACCACGCACGCCCCCAGCACCTACAAAATCCCCACTGCGGGTGATGTACCGGCGCACTTCAAAGTGTCGCTCTGGCCAGAGCCCAACCGCGAGGACAACGTCTTCGGCTCCAAAGCCGTAGGCGAGCCACCTTTCATGCTGGCCGTCAGCGTCTATGAAGCCCTGCGCGATGCGATTGCCCAAACGCGCGGCGGTAAAGAGCCGGTGCAATTAACGGCACCGGCGACGGCGGAAAACGTGCTTAACGCTTTGCAGAAACAAATCGCGTCATAACACCAAAATAGCCCGAAAGTCGTTGACATTGGTGTGCGTCGGGCCGGTGACCACCAGGTCATCTAAGGCCGCAAAAAATCCATAGGCGTCGTTACGCTGCTGGTAGCTGCTAAGCGACAGGCCCAGAGCGGCGGCGCGTTGCAAGGTGTCGGGGCTAAGGCGGGCGCCAGCATTGTCTTCTATGCCGTCGATACCGTCGGTGTCCGCTGCCAGTGCCCATACCTTGCTTTGGCCTTGCAGGGTTTGCGCCAGGCCCATACAAAACTCTCCAGCGCGCCCGCCGCGTCCGCGTGGCTGGCCTAGTGCTTGCGGTGCGATAGTGACAGTGGTTTCGCCACCGCTCAATATGACGCAGGGCTTTTGAAATGGGCCCAAGCCTTTGGCCGCAGCGCGTGCAAGCGCACCATGCACTTTGGCTACTTCGCGCGATTCGCCTTCGATTTCATCGCTCATTATGTAGGCCGCCAGCCCTGCGCTGCGCGCCGCCTCGGCGGCCGCCTGCAAGGACTGCTGCGGCGTGGCGATCAGGTGAAACACATGGCCTTCAAACGCAGCGTCGTGCGGCTTGGGGCTCTCCAGCGCGCCACGGGCCCAGGCGTCCAGCACCGCTTGCGGCAGCGCGATGCCATAGCGCTGCACGATGGCCAGGGCCTGCGCGCAGGTGCTGCTATCGCCCACGGTAGGGCCGCTGCCAATAGTGGAGGGGTCGTCGCCGGGCACATCGCTAATGGCCAGGGTCACCACACGCGCTGGTGCGCAGGCCGCGCCCAGGCGTCCACCTTTGATACGCGATAAGTGCTTGCGCACGCAATTCATCTCGCCAATATGCGCGCCGCAGCGCAGCAAGTCCTGGTTGATACGTTGCTTGTCAGCCAGCGTCAGGCCTTCGGCCGGCAGGGTCAGCAAGGCTGATGCACCGCCGGACATGAGGCACAGCACCAGGTCGTCGGCCGTCAAGCCTTGGGTCAGCGCCAGGATGCGCTGCGCCGCTTGTTCGCCTGCGGCATCGGGCACCGGGTGCGAGGCTTCCACCACTTCGATGCGCTGCGTCAACCCATTAGGGCGGGGCGGCGTGTGGCCGTAGCGCGTTACCACCAGACCCGACAAGGGCGCGTCAACCGGCCATAGCGCTTCCACCGCCTGCGCCATGGCGCCTGCAGCCTTGCCCGCGCCCAACACCAGGGTGCGGCCACGCGGTGGCGCGGGTAAAAAAGCGGCGGTCTTGTGAAGGGGTTGGGCGGCTTGCACGGCGCTGTCAAACAGGCTGCGCAAGAGGGCGGCGGGGTCGGCGATGGTGAGCATGTTTGGCATCATAAAGCGAGCGAATGTGCGGCCTGCGGGTATCGCCTTAGCAGCGCTACGGCACAATGGGTCAATGTCCACCTTGCTGATCCACAACGCCCACACCGTGGCCACGCAAAACGACCAGGGGGAAGAACTGCGCGAGACCTCGGTGCTGGTGCGTGATGGCCTGATTGCCGCTATCGGCCCGGTCGCTGATATGCCGCACATGGCCGATGAGGTGATCGATGCGCGCCACTACCTGTTGGTGCCAGGCATGGTCAACACCCACCACCATATGTTTCAGTCGCTCACGCGCGCCATACCGCGTGTGCAAAACGCCGAGCTGTTTAGCTGGCTGCGCGGCCTCTACCCCATTTGGGCTCGCCTAACCCCGGACATGATTTACACCAGTACCCAACTGGCCATGGCTGAGTTGCTGATGAGTGGCTGCACCACCAGCAGCGACCATTTGTACATCTTCCCCAATAGCGTCACCTTGGACGACAGCATCGAAGCGGCCCGCGCCATTGGCATGCGTTTTGTGGCCACACGCGGCAGCATGAGCGTGGGCGAGTCGCAAGGCGGTTTGCCGCCCGATAACGTGGTGGAAGGCGAGTCGCACATCCTCAAAGACACGCAGCGCGTGATCGAGCGCTACCACGACGCCAGCTACGGCGCCATGACGCAAGTGGCGGTGGCACCGTGCTCTCCCTTCAGTGTCAGCGCGGAGCTAATGAAAGACTCGGCCGCGCTGGCGCGCCAGTTTGGCGTGCGCATGCACACGCACCTCGCCGAAAACGACCACGATGTGGCCTACAGCCTGGAAAAATTTGGCTGCACGCCCGCGCAATACGCGCAAGATCTGGGGTGGCTGGGCCATGACGTCTGGCATGCGCACTGCGTCAAGCTGGATCACCCCGGCATCAGCCTTTTTGCCGCCACCCGCACTGGCGTGGCGCATTGCCCATGCAGCAATATGCGGCTTGCCAGCGGCATCGCGCCAGTACGCCGCATGATGGATAGTGGTGTAGCCATCGGCCTGGGTGTTGATGGCAGCGCCAGCAATGACGGCGCGCACATGCTGGGCGAGGCACGCCAGGCATTGCTGTTGGCACGTCTGCGCAAATCCTTAGAGGCGCCCACCCAAGATGCCCAGGGCCGCCATGTTTTCGGCTGTGACAGCGCGCCTTTGGAAATGACCGCGCGCGACGCCTTGCGCCTAGCCACACGCGGCGGCGCGCAAGTGCTGGGACGTAAGGACATTGGGCAAATCGCCGTGGGCCTGTGCGCTGATATGGCTTTGTTTGATTTGCGCACCTTGGCGTTTGCCGGTGGCGCGGTACACGATCCGGTGGGCAGCCTGCTCTTATGCGCCAGCCAAGGCGCGGCCTACGCCATCGTCGGCGGGCGCGTGCTGGTGCGCGAGGGGCAGCTCACCAGCCTCGAACTCGGCCCGCTGGTCGAAGAACACAACCGCATGGCGCTGCGCCTGGCCGGGTCCTGAGACGACCCCCCTGCTTATGCTGAGTTTGCAAACGGGGTTGGCTTTTTTTTCTGTGGCGGTTTTGTTGGCCTTGTCGCCCGGCCCGGACAATGTGTTTGTGTTGGTGCACGCTGCCCAACATGGCGTGCGCGCCGGTGTGTTGGTGGTGCTGGGCTTGTGTACCGGACTCTTGTTTCACACCGCAGCAGTGGCCCTAGGTTTGGCGGCCTTGCTGGCGGCCTCCCCGCTGGCTTTTGGCGTTCTAAAAGGCGTGGGTGCGCTGTATTTGCTTTGGCTGGCCTGGTTATCCTGGCGCGCGCCTACTGGTTTGCTCGAAGGCCAAGCCGCCGACGGCCTAAGCGCCCGCCAAACCTATGCGCGCGGCATCGTCATGAACGCCACCAACCCCAAAGTGGCGATTTTCTTTTTGGCTTTTTTGCCCCAGTTTGTCGATCCTGCCCTGGGCCCGGTGCAATGGCAAATCGTACAACTGGGCGCTTGCTTCGGGCTGGCAACCTTGCTGGTATTTGGCAGCATCGCGGCGTTGGCCGGGCGCTTTGGTCAGCGCCTGCGCGAATCTACGCATGCGCAGCAAGTGCTGAACCGCGCCGCTGCCCTCGTGTTTGCAGGGCTGGCGCTGCGGCTGGTTTGGTTGGGCTAAGTTTTGCTTTACGCCAACGCGTTGCGCGATCGCTTGGCGCCTGCTAACTTAAATCGCCAAATACTGCTGGCGCAATTCGCTGTTTTCGATCACTTCTTTAGCGGTGCCGTCAAACACGATTTCGCCCATGTCCAGAATCAGCGCGCGGTCGGACAAGTTGAGGGCAGCGATGGCGTTTTGCTCCACGATGATGGTGGTGAAGCCCTGCGATTTGATTTCTTGCAGGATTTTTTCGATCTCACGCACGATCACCGGAGCCAGGCCTTCATAGGGCTCGTCGAGCAGCAGCAACTTGACATCACGCGCCAGCGCGCGGGCCACGGCCAGCATCTGCTGTTCGCCGCCGGACATCGTCACCGCCTCTTGCTTGCGCCGCTCAGCCAGGCGTGGGAAGTGATCGTAAATGCGCTCTAAGGACCAGCCGATGGGCTTTTCAATTTGCGCCAGTTGCAGGTTTTCTTCCACCGTCAGGCTAGGGATGATGCGCCGGTCTTCAGGCACCAAGCCCACGCCCAGGCGCGAGGCCTGGTAGGCGCTCATGGTGTGCAGTGGCTGGCCGTCCAGCCACACTTCACCTTGTTGCAGCTTGGGTGCGTCCAGACGGGCAATGGAGCGCAGGGTGGATGTTTTGCCCGCGCCATTGCGCCCGAGCAAGGCGACGATTTCACCTTTTTGGATTTGAAAACCCACGCCCTGCACGATATAGCTTTCGCCATAGTAAGAGTGCATATTGCTGCACGAGAAATAAGCATTGGGTGCGGTCACAGATGCGCTCCTCCGAGGTAGGCTTCTTGCACACGCGGGTCGGTTTTGATGGCCTCGGGCGCGCCTTCGGCAATGATGGCGCCTTGGGCCATCACGCTGATTTTTTCGGCCAGCGAGAAAACCACGTGCATATCGTGTTCGATGATGATTTTGGTGACTTTGCCGTCGCCCAGGCGTTGTAGCAAGTCGATGGTGCTATTGGTATCCGCACGCGACATACCGGCGGTGGGCTCGTCGAGCAGTAGTAATTTGGGTTCCTGGGACAGGCACATAGCCAGCTCTAGGCGGCGCTTGTCGCCGCGCGACAGGCTATTGGCAATCATGTCGCGTTTGCCATAGAGCCCCACGTCTTCGAGCATGTGTTTGGCTACCTCATGCACGTGGGCTTGCTCAGCGGCGCGCGACCAGCCGTTTAGCTTAAATTCGCCGTCGCGGTGCGAAAAAGCGGGAATCAGCACGTTGTCCAGCAGACTCAATTCGCCGAAAATTTCGGGCGTTTGGAACACCCGCACCACACCGGCTTGGTTGATCTCGTGGGGCTGCTTGCCAACCAGCGAAATACCGTCAAAGACGACGCTGCCTTCGTCAGGAATCAGGCGGCCCACAAAGGCATTGAGTAGCGTGGATTTGCCAGCGCCATTAGGGCCGATGATGGCGTGGACGGTGCCAAATTGCACAGTTAGGTTGACGTCGTTCAGCGCCTTGAGGCCACCGAAGCTTTTCTTCAGACCAGAGACTTCGAGTGCAGCCATTAGTGTGCTCCTGCAGTGGTATCAGCCGTCGCCGCTTTCGCAGGGAAGACGCGGCGTTGCAGGCTTTGGATGCCTTGCATCAGGCCACCCGGCACAAAAATAATCAACACCAAGAACAGCACGCCTAGCGTCAGTTCCCAGCCTTCACCCACAAACAAGCCCACAAATTTGACGACCGGATGTTGCAGCGCGTCGGGTAGGAACCCGAAAACACCGTTCAATATCTGTTCATTGAAGGACGAAAAAATGTTTTCCAGGTACTTGATCAAGCCCGCGCCAATCACCGGGCCTAACAAGGTGCCGACGCCACCCAAAATCGTCATCAGCACCACTTCGCCAGAGGCTGACCAGTGCATGCGGTCAGCGCCGGCCAGCGGGTCGGTTACTGCCAGCAGGGCGCCGGCCAGACCGGCGTAGCAGCCGCTGATCACAAAAGCGATCAAGGCGTAAGAGCGGGTATTGACCCCGGTGTACTTCAGACGGTTTTGGTT
>CANJXV010000079.1 GCA_947478935.1 Comamonadaceae bacterium | reverse complement strand
GGCGGGATATTGCCGGTTTGGAAAATGGCGGCCAAGCCGAAATGCAGCAACTGCGCGTCCAACTCGAGGCCCTGAAGGTGGAAGTCGAGGCGGCACGCGAGCAACGCGACCAGGCCCAATCTATTGCCAATACGGCAGGCACTCTGGTCGCCGCGGAAAAAGCGTCCAGTGAACAGGTCAACGCGCGGGTCAAGCAACTGGAAGCCGAAAACCGCCGCCTACGCGATGACCTAGGCTTTTTCGAGAAACTCATCCCCGCCGACTCCACCGACCCAGTCGCTATCCGCGGATTGCAGGCCGAGACCTTCGACAATGGCAAAATCCGTTGGCAAGTGCTGGTAATTCAAAGCAAGAAAAATGCGCCCGAGCTGGTCGGCAGGCTAGAGATCATGCTTACCGGCACGTCTAACGGCAAGCCGTGGACGGGCTCGTTGAGTACGACACCCCTGAAAATCACCCAGTACGGACGGCTCGAGGGGTCTTTGGATATCCCGGCGCAAGTGGCGGTGAAGGGACTGACGGCCAAAGTAATGGACGGCTCCACGGTCAGGGCCAGCCAGACGATTAAGCTGTAATACCTGCTGTCAGGGTAGTAACTCCAAAAGGAATGCCATGTTCAATAAGAAAAAACAACCTCCCTTGAAAAGCCTGGTGGCGCAGGGTGCCCGGGTGGTGGGGGACATTTTTTTCGCCGACGGTATTCGTATCGAATGCGAGATCACGGGCAATATAGCGGCCATTGACCACCAGCCCAGCATCTTGGTGGTAGCCGAGTCCGCTGCAGTGGTAGGCAATATCACAGCGGACCACATCATCATTAACGGCTCCATTAAGGGCGCGGTTACCGCCCGCCTTATGCTGGAGTTACAGCCCAATGCCCGCATTAATGGCGATGTAGCCTACGGGGCTTTGGAGATGCACCAAGGCGCGCTAATTGCCGGGCGCTTGACGCCCATCCTGGCGCATGAAGAAAAAGCCCCATTGCCAACCGAGTCAAATCTAGGGTGATTTGATTTCCGACTGAAATACTGTACTATTCAGATGTAGCCTTTTCTTGGAAATTCACATGAACGCAGTTGCCGAATCACTACCGACCGAAATGCCCTCACCGATTCTGTTTACCGACAGTGCGGCGAGCAAAGTGGCAGATCTGATTGCCGAAGAAGGTAACCCCGATTTGAAATTGCGGGTGTTTGTACAAGGCGGCGGATGCTCTGGCTTCCAATACGGCTTTACCTTCGATGAAATAACCAACGAAGACGACACCACCATGACCAAGAATGGCGTGTCGCTTTTGATTGACGCCATGAGCTACCAGTATCTGGTGGGTGCCGAGATCGACTACAAAGAAGACCTGCAGGGCGCGCAGTTCGTCATCAAAAACCCCAACGCCACGACCACCTGCGGCTGCGGTTCCTCTTTCTCCGCCTGATCAGGTACGCATTTTTTGATACCACCGCGCCTGTTCAGGCGCGATAAATCGCACCCAGTATCCGCGCTCCACGCGCACCTGTCACAGCCGGAACACTGGCCGGCTTTCCTTGCATAGCTTGCTGCGCCAGCCAAGCGAAAGCCAACGCCTCCACATCGGATGGCGCAACTCCCCAGTCCTGTGTGGTGCTGACCTTTACGCCAGGCAACCATGCAGCCAGTCGCTGCATCAAAAACACATTGCGCGCTCCGCCGCCGCATACGATGAGGCGCCGAGTGTTGCCCGCAGCATCAGACAAAGCCTGCGCGCAGGCCCAGGCGGTCAGTTCGGTCAGTGTGGCCTGCACATCCGCAGGTGCGCAGGCCGTAAATGCGGCTAAATGCTGCCCAAGCCATGTTGCATTAAATAGATCCCGCCCGGTACTCTTCGGTGACGCTTGTCGGAAAAATGGCTCATGTTGCATCGCCATGAGCAAACCCGCATCGACCTGCCCTTTGGCTGCCCACCTTCCTTGGTCGTCGTAGGCAGCGCCGGTATGGCGCTCGCACCAGGCGTCCATCAAGGCGTTGCCGGGGCCGCAGTCAAAGCCAAGCAAACCCGTGCCACCCGCCTGGACCGGGCCTTCTGGCAAAAGGGTAATGTTAGAAATCCCGCCGATATTGAGTACCGCCCTGGACTCCTGTACATCGCCGAAAACAGCCAAATGAAAGGGCGGCACCAGCGGCGCACCCTGGCCACCCGCGGCCAGGTCGCGACTTCTAAAGTCTGCAACCACGGTGATGCCGCAACGCTCCGCCAACAAAGCCGCTTGGTTCAGTTGCACGGTGTAGCCGACGCCATCAAAAGCCTGCGGTTGGTGGCGCACGGTTTGCCCATGTGCGCCAATCGCTTGAACTTGCGCAGACTCAGCGCCAAAGCTTGCAAGCAACTGTCCTACGACTTGCGCGTAAAGGCCAACCAGGGCATTGGCCGCGAGTGCGGCGCGGTGCAGTTCGTCCTGTCCTCCGCTGTTGAGGGACAGAAATTCCAGCCGTAAGGCTTGGGGCATGGGAATATGTGCGGATGCCCGAACCTTGGGCTTGGTGGGCGATGCACCCAGCTCTGCCAGAACGCCATCGACGCCGTCGAGCGAGGTACCCGACATCAATCCAATATACAGGCCGGGCATTGCGCTACGGCCAGGCGCCTTATTGAACGCTACCGACGTGCACCTGGGCCGCAGCAGTCAGCTGTTGGCGAGCCAGATCAGCGGCGCGGTCAAACGCAGGGCGCAAGGCCGTAGTGACCGGTGTGGCCTCGGCCTGGCGGGCAATCGTCATCGGGTCTTTGTGCGCGCCGTTGACACGGAATTCAAAATGCAGATGCGGGCCGGTGGCCCAGCCAGTGGCGCCAACCAAACCAAGGTTGTCACCTTGCTGCACCCGCTGCCCACTGCGCACGTTGACACGGCTGAGGTGGGCATACACGGTGGTGGTATTGCCGCCGTGCTTGACGATCACCACATTGCCATATCCGCCTTGCACACCGGCAAAGTCCACCACGCCATCGGCCACGGTGCGTACCGGGGTTCCGGTCACTGCGCCGTAATCCACGCCTAGGTGGGCGCGCCAAGTTTTCAAAATAGGATGAAACCGCATGGCAAAACCACTGGTAATGCGCGAAAACGCCACCGGTGAAGCCAAAAACGCGCGGCGCAAACTCTCTCCGCGCATGTTGTAGTAGGCACCCTTGAGCGGGCTTTTGCCATTTTGGGCAGATTGCAGGGATTCGAACCACAGGGCCTGGTAGGACTTGCCGGCATTGACAAATTCGGTGCTCAGCACACGGCCGGCGCGTAAGGGTTCGCCGTCGCCTTCTAAAGTTTCATAAACCACCACAAAGCGGTCACCCTTGCGCAAGGCGCGGTGGAAATCGATGTCGCCCGAGAAGATTTCGGCCATCTGCACCGCCACACCATCGGGAATGCGTGCATCGTCGGTGGCGGCGAACAAAGAGGTTTGGATGGTGCCGCTGGCCATACGGGTGCTGGCAGTCAGCGGTAAGGTTTCCAGCGTCGATGCCCAAGCGCCTGCAGCAGCACGCACTGTGAGGCGGTTGAACGTGCCGTCATCCTCAGGGCTCCAGCGGGCCGTCAGGGACACAAGGCGTCCGCGCTCATCAACTTCGGCTTGCACCATGCGGCCAGCGCGGCCGAGCAAGTTTTTCTGCGCATTGCGGTCGGCGCGCAAAAAAGCCGATGCAGCCGGGTCGCTCACGCCCAGGCGGCGCAGCAGGTTGTCGGCGGTATCTGTGCTGCGGGACACATCGCTGCGGTACAAGCGCATGGCTTGTGTGGCCAGCAAATCGCGCTGGGGTTCGATTGACAAAGGCCCGACGGCTTCGACCACGGTGCGCACCGGCAGTTCGGAGGCCTCAGGCGCCAACGAGACCAGCGCGTAGCTGCCCCCGGTTGCGCCAATCAGCAACAGGGCCAGGCCTGAAAGAAATCGGGCCGGATGGCGGCGCACTGCCAGCAGCGCCTCAAGGGCCACGCTTTGCGCAGAAAAAAGAATGTCAGAAACCAAATTCAGCCTCCCTGGCAAGTGCGCAAACCGACTTTGCGGGCGCACCGGGCGAACGGGGGCGGGGGCTAAAATACTTTTCATGCCCGCGCCCGGACCTTTTAAATAGAGGCCGGAGTATATCGGCCCTCGCCCCAGGCCCCCACATTTTCTTTATGCACCCTGCTTCACCCCCCTCCCCCCCAGTGTCCGAGCGTGTTCAAGGGGCGCTGGCAGTCACCTTGCGGGGCTGTGAAGAGCTGATTCCCCAGGAAGACTGGGTGAAAAAGCTGGTCCGCTCCGAAGCCACCAACACCCCGCTGCGCATCAAACTGGGCCTGGACCCTACGGCGCCGGACATCCACGTCGGACACACCGTGGTGCTCAACAAAATGCGCCAGCTGCAGGATCTGGGGCACCAGGTGATCTTCCTGATTGGCGACTTCACCACCATGATCGGCGACCCGTCCGGGCGCAACAGCACCCGCCCGCCGCTGACCCGCGAGCAAATCGAGGCCAATGCCCAGACGTATTACAAGCAAGCCTCGCTGGTGCTGGACCCGACCAAAACCGAGATCCGTTACAACAGCGAGTGGAGCGACCCGCTGGGTGCGCGCGGCATGATTCAGCTAGCCAGCCGCTACACCGTGGCGCGCATGATGGAGCGCAACGACTTTCACGACCGCTTCAAAGGTGGGCAATCCATCAGCGTGCACGAGTTCCTCTACCCGCTGATGCAGGGCTACGACAGCGTGGCCCTGAAAAGCGACCTGGAGCTGGGTGGCACCGACCAAAAGTTCAACCTGCTGGTAGGCCGCCACCTGCAAGCCGAATACGGCCAGGAGCCGCAGTGCATCCTGACCATGCCGCTGCTTGAGGGCCTAGACGGCGTGGACAAAATGTCCAAGAGCAAGAACAACTACATCGGCATTTCCGAAGACGCCAACACCATGTTCGCCAAGGTGCTTAGCATCTCGGACGTGCTGATGTGGCGCTGGTACACGCTGCTGAGCTTCCAAAGCGAGGCACAAATCACTGCCCTCAAAGCCGAAGTCGACGCCGGGCGCAACCCCAAAGACGCCAAAGTGGCACTGGCCAAAGAGATCACCGCTCGCTTTCACTCAGCGGCGGCGGCTGATGCCGCAGAGCAAGACTTTATCAACCGCAGCCAAGGCGGCATTCCCGACCAGATCGAAGAGCGCCAGCTGGCGCTGGCTGACGGCGCGCCTTGGGGCATTGCCGCCTTGCTCAAAGCCACCGGCCTGGCCGCCTCCAGCGGCGAGGGTAACCGCCTGATCGACGGCGGCGGCGTGCGCATAGATAGCAACGTGGTCAGCGACAAAGGCCTCAAGCTGGGTGCGGGCACCTATGTGCTGCAAGTGGGCAAGCGCAAATTTATGCGCGTCACCCTGGCTTAAGCCTTAAACCGTGCCCCGCGACGTGCGAAGTTAGCTTATGGTGGCGTGACTAAACCTAACGAGTTCAAACCATGATTGCGCTAATCCAGCGGGTGCGCCGCGCTAGCGTCAGCATTGACGGTGCGGTAGTGGGGCAAATCGGCGCGGGCCTGCTGGTGCTGGTTTGCGCCGAGCAAGGCGACAGCCAGTCCCAGGCTGACAAGTTGCTCGCCAAAATTTTGAAATTGCGCATCTTTAGCGACGACCAAGGCAAGATGAACCGCTGCGTCCAAGACCTGGACGGCTCCGGCCAGCACGGCGGCCTGCTGCTCGTGAGCCAGTTCACCCTGGCGGCCGACACCTCGGGCGGCAACCGCCCCAGCTTCACCCAGGCCGCATCGCCGCAATTGGGGCGCACGTTGTACGACTATTTTGTGCAACAGGCGCGCGGGGCACACAGCGAGGTCGCAACCGGGGTGTTTGCAGCAGATATGCAAGTGGAACTGGTTAATGACGGGCCGGTGACAATACCGATGCGGGTGCCTGCCTAGCCCATCCCCATCAGTTGCCATAAGGCGCGCGGCAGGCCTTCGCGTTCAGGCATCAACCGGTCAAAGGCACTAAAGGGTCTGCGTCTGACCTTTACGGGCAATCCGCTACCGACGGCCTTTTACCGATTCTTTAATACGGATTCCCAAATCCCAGTCCCGCCAATAGCGCCACCTCATGCGACTCCATGGCCCGCGCATCGGCACGCGAGGTTTCATGGTCCCAGCCCTGAGCATGCAGCGTACCGTGGACGATCAAATGTGCGTAATGGGCTTGCAGAGTTTTGCCTTGCATTTGGGCCTCCTGAGCGATCACCGGCGCGCACAACACCAAGTCGGCATGGACTTGTGGTTCCTTGGCGTAATCAAAGGTAAGCACGTTGGTGGCGTAGTTTTTTCCCCGGTAGTTGCGGTTGAGTTCCTGCCCTTCTTCTGCATCCACGATGCGCACCGTAATTTCGGCATTGCGCGCTAGCGCGTGGCGAATCCAGCGCGTAACCAAATGGCGGGGCAAAGCCCGGCGATGTTGCGCTGCATCAGCAAAACGGGCAAATTGCAAGGACAGTCCGAGCGCCGCTAGCTTGGTGTTCATAGCTTCGGCCTAGCAACAGCAGCAAATCGCCGCGCACGGGCTAGCAGGCCTTCTCGCACACCGTGTCTCACGCTTTTCATTAAGCCAAGCGCCGTTTTGGCGAGCGGGTTTTGGGCATGCCGCTGCGCGAAGGCGACGCTTCGTCAACCAACGCGGGTAGTGCCTGCGGGCCAAGTGCTGCCGCAGCAGCGATCTCATCTACGCGGCGCGCTTCGTCGTAGGCATCCACAATGCGCGCCACCAACGGATGGCGCACGATGTCGGCGCTGGTCAGGCGTGTGATGGCGATGCCTTCTACTCGGCGTAAAGTGCGCTCGGCATCAATCAAACCGCTGAGTTGCGCTTTAGGCAGGTCGATCTGGCTGACGTCGCCAGTAATGACCGCCTTCGTGCCAAAGCCCACGCGGGTAAGAAACATCTTCATTTGCTCGGGCGTGGTATTTTGGGCTTCGTCCAAAATCACAAACGCATTGTTCAACGTGCGCCCACGCATAAATGCCAGCGGCGCAATTTCCAGCGCCTGGCGCTCGAAGGCTTTTTGTACTTGCTCAAAACCCATGAGGTCATACAAAGCGTCGTATAGCGGGCGCAAATACGGGTCCACTTTTTGGTTCAGGTCACCGGGCAGAAAGCCCAAGCGCTCGCCCGCTTCCACCGCCGGACGCGTGAGCACAATGCGCTGCACTGCGCTGCGGTGTAAGGCATCCACGGCCGCGGCCACCGCCAGATAGGTTTTGCCAGTACCCGCCGGGCCAATACCGATAGTGATGTCGTATTGCGCAATATTGTCCAGATACAGCGCCTGGTTCACGCTGCGTGGTTTGAGGTCAGCGCGGCGTGTGGCCAGCGTCGGCCCATCGCTAGGCTCGAGCGCGCCGTCACCTGCCAGCATCAGTTGCACTACTTCATCGGGTATGGGCTTAGCGGCCATTTCATACAAGGCTTGCAGCATCTCCATGGCGCGCTGGGCTTTGGCCTTGGGGCCGTCCACCTTGAATTGCTCGTGCCGGTGCGCGATGCGCACGCCCAACGCCGTTTCGATACTGCGCAAATGCGCGTCCGTAGGGCCGCACAGATGACCCAAGCGGGTGTTGTTGGGGGGCGAAAAAATGTGTCTGAGAATCAAGCTGATAATTCCGTGTCAGGGGGTGCGCCATCGCGTGAGACCGCGAAGCACTGCCCCGATGATAGGCAATTACACAAAAGGCTCCCCATGATTGGCAAGCTCACAGGCATTCTCAGCGACAAAAACCCGCCCCAAGTGGTGGTGGATTGCGGGGGTGTGGGCTACGAGGTGCAAGTGCCCATGAGTACCTTTTATAACCTGCCGGCCACGGGCGAAAAAGTGAGCCTGCTGACGCACTTTGTGGTGCGTGAGGACGCGCAAATTTTGTACGGATTCGGCTCGCAGGCCGAGCGCTCGGCGTTTCGAGAATTGGTGAAGATTTCCGGCGTGGGGCCGCGTACCGCTCTGTCGGTGCTGTCTGGCATGGCCGTGGGCGAGTTAGCCCAGGCTATCACGCTGCAAGAGGCCGGGCGCCTGACCAAGGTGCCGGGCATTGGAAAAAAAACTGCAGAGCGTCTGTTGCTTGAGCTCAAAGGCAAACTGGGCGCCGACATCGGAATGCCTTCAGGCGCGGGCCATGAGGCGCAATCCGACATTTTGCAAGCACTGCTGGCCCTGGGCTACAACGACAAAGAGGCGGCGCTGGCCCTCAAGGCTCTCCCCGCCGATGTCGGTGTAAGCGAGGGGATTAAATTGGCGCTTAAGGCACTGGCGCGTTAGGCCCGCAGACATAAAAAATCCCCGCAGGATTCGCATCCTGCGGGGATTTTTGTTTTGGGGCTGAGCAGCCCAAACGGGCCGCGCCAGAGCGGCCTGAGGTTACATACCCATGCCGCCCATTCCACCCATGCCGCCCATATCGCCGCCACCCATGCCGCCGCCCATAGGAGCGTCGTCTTTCGGGGCTTCGGCAATCATGGCTTCAGTCGTCAGCATCAAAGATGCCACCGACGCTGCGTTTTGCAAAGCAGTGCGGGTCACTTTGGTGGGATCCAGAATACCCATTTCGATCATGTCGCCATAGGTGTCATTGGCTGCATTGAAGCCATAGTTACCTTTGCCAGCCATGACGGCGTTGACCACCACGGAAGGCTCGCCACCGGCGTTGTACACAATTTCGCGCAAAGGAGACTCAACCGCCTTGAGAACCAGTTTGATACCGGCTTCTTGGTCAGCGTTGTCGCCTTTAATGACGCCAGCAGCTTGGCGGGCGCGCAGCAAAGCGACACCACCACCGGCCACGATACCTTCTTCCACGGCAGCGCGGGTAGCGTGCAGGGCATCTTCTACGCGGGCTTTTTTCTCTTTCATTTCGACTTCGGTCGCAGCGCCGACCTTGATCACTGCCACACCACCGGCCAACTTGGCCACGCGCTCTTGTAGCTTTTCGCGGTCGTAGTCGCTGGTCGCTTCTTCGATTTGTACGCGGATTTGCTTCACACGTGACTCGATGTCGCCAGCAGCGCCAGCACCGTCGATGATGATGGTGTTTTCTTTGCCCACTTCGATGCGCTTGGCAGAGCCCAGGTCAGCCAAGGTGACTTTTTCCAGGGTCAGGCCGATTTCTTCAGCGATGACTTTACCGCCGGTCAGAATGGCGATGTCTTCTAGCATGGCTTTGCGGCGGTCACCAAAGCCAGGGGCTTTGACGGCGACCACTTTCAAGATACCGCGAATGGTGTTGACCACCAAAGTTGCCAAGGCTTCGCCTTCGACGTCTTCGGCAATGATCAGCAGCGGGCGGCCGGCTTTGGCCACTTGCTCCAGCGTGGGCAGCAAGTCACGGATGTTGCTGATTTTCTTGTCGTACAAGAGCACGAACGGGTTGTCCAGCAAAGCGGCTTGCTTCTCGGGGTTGTTGATGAAGTAAGGCGACAGGTAGCCGCGGTCAAACTGCATGCCTTCGACGATGTCGAGCTCGTTGTCCAGTGATTTGCCGTCTTCTACGGTGATCACGCCTTCTTTGCCCACTTTGTCCATGGCCTTGGCGATGATGTCGCCAATGCTGGAGTCGCTGTTAGCCGAGATGGAACCGACTTGGGCGATTTCTTTGGTGGTGGTGGTGGCTTTGGAAGCTTTTTGCAGCTCGGCGATCAGGGCAGTTACTGCCTTGTCGATACCGCGCTTCAAGTCCATGGGGTTCATGCCGGCGGCCACATATTTCATGCCTTCGCGCACGATGGCTTGGGCCAGCACGGTGGCGGTGGTAGTGCC
>CANJXV010000078.1 GCA_947478935.1 Comamonadaceae bacterium | reverse complement strand
ATCATGATCACCGGCTGCATTTGGGAAAAAGTGGTGTTCGGGCGCTACCTGTTTGCCCCCTCATTCTTCTGGGAAGACGTCTTTAGCATGCTGGTGCTGGCCCTGCATAGCGCCTACCTGGTGGCGATGTTCAAGGGCATGCTGTCTGGCCATGAGCTGATGTATTTGGCCTTGGCGGCCTATGCCACTTACGTGATCAACGCTGGCCAATTCATCCTAAAACTGCGTGCCGCGCGCCTGGACCAGGAAGCCCGTCTGCGCGCAGCCACAAGGCTCCACGCGCATCCTCATCGGGTGGGGGCTGCAGCATGAGCACCGTCGCATTCCCCATCCCCGTGAAAGCCGCAGGCGGTTGCAGCGATGCACCGGTGCTGCGCGAGCGCGGTCAGCACGAAGTGTTTTGCGGCCTGACAGGCATCATTTGGCTGCACCGCAAAATCCAGGACGCGTTCTTCTTGGTGGTGGGATCGCGCACTTGCGCGCACCTGATCCAGTCCGCTGCCGGCGTCATGATTTTTGCCGAGCCGCGCTTTGCCACCGCCATCATCGACGAGCGCGATCTGGCGGGCCTAGCCGACGCTAACACCGAGCTCGACCGCGTGGTCGGCCAACTGCTGGCGCGTCGCCCCGAAATTAAATTGTTGTTTCTGGTGGGCTCTTGCCCTTCGGAAGTGATCAAGCTTGATTTGTCCCGCGCCGCATCGCGCCTGTCGGCGCAGCACTCGCCTTCGGTGCGCGTGCTCAATTACTCGGGTAGCGGCATCGAGACCACTTTCACTCAGGGCGAGGACGCCTGCCTGACCTCCATGGTGCCCGAATTACCGGCGCAAGCGGCCGATGCAGAGCAAGAGCTCATGGTGGTTGGCACCCTGGCCGATGTGGTGGAAGACCAATTTATCCGTTTGTTTACCCAAATGGGCATAGAGCGTGTGCGTTTCTTCCCGCCACGCCGCGCTGCGGACCAGGCGCCTGTCGGCCCCAATACCCGCCTCTTGCTGGCGCAACCCTTTTTGGCCGATACGGCGCGGGCTTTGCAGGCACGCGGCGCGCAGCTCTTATCCGCGCCCTTTCCCCTGGGCATCGAAGGCACCACCGCCTGGTTGCAAGCAGCGGCCACGGAGTTTGAAGTGACGGCCCAGCGCTTTGAATCCGCCGTCTCGGCCCCCACCGCCCGCGCCACAGCCGCCCTGGCCCGCGCCAAGCTGTACCTTGAAGGCAAAAGCATTTTCTTTTTCCCCGACTCGCAGCTGGAAATCCCGCTGGCGCGTTTTCTGGCGCGCGAATTGGGCATGCGCTTGCTGGAAGTGGGTACGCCTTATCTGCATCGCCAGCACATGGCCCAAGAGTTGGCGCTGCTGCCCGAAGGCACTTTCCTCTCGGAGGGCCAGCATGTGGAAAACCAGCTGGATCGTTGCCGCGCCGCGCATCCGGACATCGTGGTCTGCGGCCTGGGTCTGGCCAATCCGCTGGAGTCCGAAGGCATGACGACCAAATGGGCTATCGAGCTGGTGTTCACCCCCATCCAGGGCTTTGACCAGGCCGGCGATCTGGCCGAACTATTTACCCGTCCGCTGGTGCGTCGTATGCGCCTGGCGGCCTGAAGAGAGCAGCAGCATGCAACTGACTTTGTGGACTTACGAAGGACCGCCCCATGTAGGTGCCATGCGTATTGCCACGGCCATGGAGGGCGTGCATTACGTGCTGCATGCGCCCCAGGGCGACACCTACGCAGATTTGCTGTTCACCATGATCGAGCGCCTGCAAAAGCGCCCGCCTGTCACTTACACCACCTTCCAGGCGCGTGACCTGGGCGGCGATACCGCCGAGCTCTTCAAAACCGCGGCGCGCCAGGCTTTCGAGCGCTTTGCGCCGCAAGCCATGCTAGTGGGTTCGTCCTGCACCGCCGAGCTGATTCAGGACGATCCAGGCGGCTTGTGCAAGGCCTTAAATCTACCGGTGCCAGTCGTGGCTCTGGAGTTACCGTCTTACCAGCGCAAAGAAAACTGGGGCGCCTCCGAAACCTTCTACCAGCTGGTGCGCCATTTGTCCAAGCCCCGCAGCCAAGCGCCGCAAGAAGGACGCGTTCCCAGTTGCAATATTCTGGGCCCCAGTGCATTAGGCTTTCGCCACCGCGACGACCTCACCGAAATCCGCAAACTGCTCACCGACATGGGCATCGCCATCAATGTGGTCGCTCCGCAGAGCGCCACCCCAGCCGACTTGGCCCGTCTGGCAGAGGCCGATTTCAACGTTGTGCTCTACCCCGAAATCGCCCGGCTCAGCGCGCAATGGCTCGAACGCAACTACGGTCAGCCCTTTAGTAAAACCATCCCTATCGGCGTGGGCGCCACGCGCGCTTTTGTCCGCGAGGTGGCGGGCCTGGCCGGACTAGACCCCGAGGCCGCTTTGGCCAAGGTCAACTCGCGCGCCCAGTGGTATGCCCGCTCCGTCGACTCCACCTACCTCACCGGCAAACGCGTGTTTGTGTTTGGTGATGCCACGCATGCAGTCGCAGCGGCCAAAGTGGCTGCCGAAGAAATGGGTTTTGCCGTAGTGGGCATAGGCACTTACAGCCGTGAATTTGCGCGCGAAGTGCGCGATGCCGCCAAGCTTTATGGCGTCGAGGCGCTCATCAGCGACGACTACCTAGAAATCGAATCGCGCATCGCCGAGCTACAACCCGAGCTGGTGTTGGGCACGCAAATGGAGCGTCACATCGCCAAGCGCCTGGGCGTGCCCTGCGCGGTGATTTCCGCACCGGTGCATGTGCAAGATTTCCCGGCCCGCTATGCCCCGCAAATGGGCTTTGAAGGCGCCAATGTGCTGTTTGATACCTGGGTGCATCCGCTCATGATGGGGCTGGAAGAGCACCTGATTGGCATGTTCCGGGGCGACTCTGAATTCCATGAGGATGCCGCACCTTCCCACCTGGGTGGCGCTGCGCACCTGCAGCCCGCGCCTCAGCCGGTAGTGGTGGCCATTGAGCCCGCACTTGCTGCGGCCCAGGAAGCGGTCACGCTGACGGTCGCCGCTGACAAAACCAACACCGGCGGTGCCTGCACCTGGGACGCCGGTGCCGAGAAAGAATTAAAAAAAATACCGTTCTTCGTACGCGGCAAAGCCCGGCGAAATACCGAGCGCTACGCATCCGAGCATGGCCTGTCGGTGATTACGGTGGAGACACTCTATGACGCTAAAGCTTACTACTCCCGGTAAGGCAGCACCGCCGCGCAACACCACCCCGATCAAGGTGGTGATTGTGACTATGGACACGCACCTGGCCGGCTCGGTAAACCGCGCCTGCCACACGCTTGGTCGCGAGTTTCCCGGTCTGTCGCTCAGCCTGCACGCAGCATCGGAATATGCGGGTAATGAGGTCTTAATTGCACGCTGCAAAAAGGACATCGCGCAGGCCGATATCGTGATCGCTGGCATGTTGTTTTTGGAAGACCACTTCCTACCCATCCTGGACGATTTGCGCCAACGCCGCATGCAGTGCGACGCCATGATTTGCCTGGCCAGCGCGACCGAAGTGACGCAACTCACGCGCCTAGGCCAATTCGATATGGGCAAGCCCGCCAGCGGCCCCATGGCCTTGCTGAAAAAACTGCGCGGCAGCAAAGAAAAAGCTGCCACCGGTGGCGCGGCGCAAATGAAGATGCTGCGTCGCCTGCCGCAAATGTTGCGCTTTATTCCCGGCACCGCGCAAGACGTGCGCTCCTATTTTTTGACCATGCAATATTGGATGGGCGGATCGGACGACAACGTGCTCAATATGGTGCGCCACGTCATCGACCGGGGTGCCGATGGCCCGCGCAAAATATTACGCGGCAGCGTGAAGGTGGCCCCGCCGGTCGACTACCCCGAAGTGGGCGTTTACCACCCGCGCATGGCTGGACGCTTTAGTGAAGACGCGCAAGTGTTGCCACGGCCCGAGGCGATGGTGGTGCGTGGCACTGTTGGCATATTGCTCATGCGATCGTATTTGCTTTCAGGCAATGCCGGTCATTACGACGGCGTGATCGCCGCGCTCGAAGCGCGTGGCCTGCGTGTTATTCCAGCCTTCGCCGCTGGCCTGGATTCTCGCCCCGCTATTGATGCATTCTTCATGAAGAACGGCCAAGTAGCAGTGGACGCGGTGGTATCGCTGACCGGGTTTTCTCTGGTCGGTGGTCCCGCCTACAACGACGCCAAAGCGGCCGAAGAAGTGCTGGCCAAACTGGACGTACCCTATGTCGCCGCGCACCCGGTGGAGTTTCAAACTTTGGACCAATGGGGCGGCTCTGACCGTGGCTTGTTGCCGGTAGAGAGCACCATCATGGTGGCGATTCCCGAGTTAGACGGCTCCACCAGTCCCATCGTTTTCGGTGGCCGCCCCGGCGCCGCTGGCGTCACCTGCACCGGCTGCCATCATGCCTGCACTTTCGGCGAAAGCACCAACGCGCAAGACATGCATTCTTGCCCCGAACGCGCCATCATGCTGGCCGCGCGTGTAAGCAAATTGGTGGCCTTAAAGCGCAGCCAACACCATGAGCGAAAAGTCGCTATCGTGTTGTTCAACTTTCCGCCCAATGCCGGCAATATCGGCAGTGCCGCTTATTTGTCGGTGTTCGAATCGCTGTGGCACACGCTTACAGCCATGAAGGTGCAGGGCTACCAGGTCGAGGTGCCCGCTTCGGTAGACGCCTTGCGTGAGGCACTCTTGCAAGGCAACGCGGCCCAACACGGCGCTGATGCCAATGTGCATGCGCTGATCGGTGCCGACGAGCATGTCAAGCGCGAGCGCTGGCTCAAAGAAATTGAGGCGCAATGGGGCCCGGCACCCGGACGCCAGCTCAGCAACGGCAGCTCTATTTTTGTGCTGGGCAAACAGTTTGGTAACGTACTCATTAGCGTGCAACCTTCCTTCGGCTACGAAGGCGACCCGATGCGCCTGCTGTTTGAAAAAGGCCTTGCCCCCACGCATGCTTTCTCGGCTTTTTACCGCTACCTGCGCGAAGACTTTAAGGCCCACGCCGTGCTGCATTTCGGCACCCATGGCGCCCTCGAATTCATGCCCGGTAAGCAAACCGGCATGAGCGGCACCTGCTGGCCCGATCGCTTGATCGACGACCTACCCAATGTGTATTTGTACGCCTCCAACAATCCGTCTGAAGGCGCTATCGCCAAGCGCCGCTCAGGCGCCACGCTGATCAGCTACCTGACACCGCCGATTGCCCAAGCCGGTTTATATAAAGGCCTGCACGACCTCAAAGCCTCGCTAGAGCGCTGGCGCAGCCTCGAGCGCGACAACACCGAGCGCGCTGCCTTGGCGGTGGTTATCCAAGCCCAAGCTGCGGAGTTGGATTTGGTCAGCCCTGAACCCATTTGGGACACCGCCATGGGCCCGGCCCTGGACCAGCAAGTACTGCGCTTGTCGCAAGAAATGCTGGAGTTGGAATACACGCTCATCCCGCACGGCCTGCATGTCGCTGGTCGCGCGCCCAGCGCTGCCCAGCGCGTGGATATGTTGCTGGCCATGGCGGACGCGAACCATGGCGTGCAAATTGATCGCGTAACGGTCGAGGCTTTGGTGCAAGGGCAGACGCCCGAGCGCGCCCTGGTCGCCGCGGGTTTGCCGCGTAACCACAGCAGCCTGGAAGCGCTGCGCGCCTTGGTAGAGCCGCAGGCCCTGTTGGCAGTGGATACCGAGGTGCCTGCCCTGCTGCGCGCTTTGGATGCACGTTACATCCGCCCAGCACCTGGCGGCGATATTTTGCGCACGCCTGCGGTCTTGCCCACGGGCCGTAATATCCACGGCTTTGATCCTTTCCGCATCCCCAGCGCGATGGCGGTGCGCGACGGCAAAGCCCAAGCGCAACTGCTGATTGAGCGCCACTGCGCTGATGGCAACCCGCTGCCCGAATCGGTTGCCATGGTGCTCTGGGGTAGTGACAACCTGAAAAACGAAGGCGCACCGATTGCGCAGGCCCTGGCGCTCATGGGTGCTTTGCCCCGCTTTGACAGCTATGGCCGCATCGCCGGAGCCAGTCTGGTCCCGCTTGCCGAGCTGGGGCGTCCGCGCATCGACGTGGTCATCACGCTCTCGGGCATCTTCCGCGACCTCATGCCCTTGCAGATCAAGCTGCTTGCCGAAGCGGCATTCCTGGCCGCCAGTGCCGACGAGCCACTAGAAATGAACTGGATTCGCAAGCATTCCCTGGCTTACCAGCAAGAGCACGGTTGCACCTTGGAAATTGCGTCCTTACGCGTGTATGGAAATGCCGAAGGCGCCTACGGTTCCAACGTCAATAACCTGGTCGAAAGCAGCCGCTGGAGCGATGAAGGCGAGTTGGCCGAAACCTACAAGCGCCGCAAAGGTTTTGCCTATGGCCGCACCGGCCGCGCCGTGCAACAGACCGCGCTCTTGCAAACCGCCTTGGCCGATGTGCAGCTCACCTACCAAAACCTGGACTCCGTGGAACTAGGTGTTACTACCGTAGACAACTATTTCGACACGCTGGGCGGCATCACGCAGGCCGTCAAAGTAGCCCAAGGGGGTAAGACGCCGCCGGTCTATATCGGCGACCAAACCAAGGGCAATGCGGCCGTGCGCTCGTTGCGCGAGCAAGTCTCTATCGAAACCCGTACCCGCATGCTCAACCCCAAGTGGTACGAAGGCATGCTGGAGCATGGCTACGAAGGCGTGCGCCAAATTGAAGTGCATGTCACCAACACCATGGGCTGGTCGGCCACCACCGGCCAAGTGCAGCCCTGGGTATACAAACAATTGTCTGAGACATTCATGCTCGACCCGCAGATGCGTGAGCGTCTTGCCAAACTGAATCCGACGGCCTCTGCCCGAGTCGCGAACCGATTGCTAGAAGCATCGGAGCGCAACTACTGGCAACCGGATGAAGCGACTTTGCTGGCGTTACGCAACGCCAGTGAAGAATTAGAAGATCGCCTTGAAGGCGTATACGAAGGAGCTAACGCATGACTGTTGAAACATTGCCATTCCCCACGGTAAAGCGCAACACGCGCTTGGACGGAGAGGGCAGCGTGCAAGTGCAGCTTGACCCGAATGTGAAGATCGGTAACGCCAAAGTGTTTGCCATTTATGGCAAAGGCGGCATTGGCAAGAGCACCACCTCGTCGAACCTGTCGGCCGCCTTTTCCAAACTGGGCAAACGGGTGTTGCAAATTGGCTGCGACCCCAAGCATGACAGCACCTTTACGCTGACCAAAAAAATGCTGCCCACAGTGATCGACGTGCTCGAAACCGTGGACTTCCATGCCGAAGAGCTGCGGGTGGAAGACTTTGTGTTTGAAGGCTACAACGGCGTCATGTGCGTTGAAGCCGGTGGCCCGCCCGCCGGTACCGGTTGCGGCGGCTATGTGGTGGGACAAACCGTCAAGCTCCTCAAAGAGCACCATTTGCTCGAAGACACCGATGTGGTAATTTTTGACGTGCTGGGTGATGTGGTGTGTGGCGGCTTTGCAGCCCCCTTGCAGCATGCTGATAAGGCCTTGATCGTCACGGCCAACGACTTTGATTCCATTTTTGCGATGAACCGCATCGTGCAAGCCATTGGCGCCAAGGCGAAAAACTACAACGTGCGCTTGGGCGGCGTCATTGCCAACCGCAGCGCGGCCACCGACCAGATCGATAAATACAACGATCGCATTGGCCTGAAGCTTGCGGCCCACTTCCCTGACCTGGATGTGATCCGTCGCAGCCGCCTCAAAAAATCCACGCTCTTTGAGATGGAGCATTCGCCCGAACTCGAGGCGGTGCAAAAAGAATATATGCGCCTTGCCGCCAGTCTGTGGCTGGGTGGCGAGAGCTACAACGCCGTACCCATGAAGGACCGCGATATTTTTGACCTGCTGGGTTTTGATTGAGGCAATCACCATGAGCAACGCGACCTACCAGGAACGACGCGGCCAGATCGAAAATTATTTCGATCGGACCGCTGCTGCCGCCTGGGCCACACTCACCTCGGATGCCCCAGTGGGTCGTATCCGCACTACGGTGCGCGCCGGGCGTGACCGCATGCGGGCTACCTTGCTGTCGTGGCTGGGTGAGGACTTACGGGGCAAGCGCATACTGGACGCTGGTTGCGGCACAGGCGCTCTGGCGGTTGAAGCGGCAAGGCGTGGCGCGCAGGTGGTAGCGATTGATTTGTCGCCTACGCTGGTCAATCTGGCGCGTGAACGCATCCCGCAGGATGTGGCGCATCTGGTGGAGTTTCATAGCGGCGACATGCTCGACCCCGCTTTGGGTCATTTCGATCACGTTGTGGCAATGGACTCCATCATCCACTACCAAACCGATGACGCGGTGAACGCATTAGCCCAATTGGCCGAAAGAACCAGTGGCTCTATCGTCTTTACCTTTGCGCCAAGGACGCCGATTTTGGCTGCCATGATTTCTGTGGGACGCCTGTTCCCACGCGGTGATCGCGCGCCTTGGTTGGAGCCCATGGCCGAAGAACGCATTGCGCGTTTAATGAAGGCGCATGGCGCGTTGGATGGCTGGACTTGCGCCCGCACTCAGCGCGTTTCCAGCGGCTTTTATAAGTCCCAAGCCATGGAGTGGTTGCGGTCATGAGAGCCAAGACTTTTGCTAAATACGCCAGGCAAATGCCAGCCAGTTGGCTGCCGTTTGCCGACGTGGCCAGCGCCGGTTTGCCGCTGCCACGTTTGCTGCGCCTAACGCTGTTTAAGTTCACCATGGGTATGACCACCGCCCTGATGATCGGCACCCTCAACCGCGTGATGATTGTGGAACTGGGCGTACCGGCCTGGCTGGTGTCTTTGATGCTAGCTTTGCCTTTGGTCGTGGCACCGTTTCGCGCCGTTACTGGCTACCAGTCGGATGTGCATGTATCGGCCTTTGGATGGAGGCGCGTCCCCTATATGTGGGGCGGCACGCTCATACAGTTTGTGGGCCTTGCAGTAATGCCGTTTGCGCTCTTGGTCTTGTCCGGGCGCGGCCAAGTACCAGTACCTGATTTTGTCGGCCAAGCGGCAGCGGGTATTGCGTTTTTGTTGGTGGGTGCTGGACTGCAAACTTCGCAAACTGCCGGTTTGGCCCTGGCCACTGACCAAGCCAGTGAAGACACCCGCCCGCGCGTGGTGGCGCTGCTGTACACCATGCTGCTGGTCGGCGCAGTCAGCGGTAGCTTGATCTTTAGCGTGCTGCTGTCCGAGTTCACTCCGGAGCATTTGGTGCAAGTAGTGCAGGGCAGTGCGCTGGTGGTGCTGGTCCTCAACGCCATCGCGCTGTGGAAGCAAGAGCCACGTAACCCTCAGCGTGTGGCCGCACTCAAAAACCAAGTGCAACCCAAGTTCAAAGAAGTGTGGGCGCAGTTCATTGCAATACCCCAAGCGCGCCGATTTTTGTGGGCTACGGCTTTTGGCACCGTGGCCTTCAATATGCAGGACATTATTCTGGAGCCCTATGGCGGTGAAATCCTCAAGCTCAGCGTGGGCGCCACCAGCGCGCTCACAGCCATGTTGGCCGTCGGTGGTTTGCTCGGCTTTTATGTCTCGGGCCGCCAGCTAGCCAAAGGCATAGACCCGATGCGCCTTGCCGCCTACGGAACGCTGGCCGGCTTACCGGCCTTTTCGGCAGTGATTTTTTCTGCACCTTTAGAGGCCGGATGGCTGTTCCGCGTGGGCGCATTGGGCATCGGTTTTGGCGGCGGTTTGTTTGCCGTTGGCACCTTGTTTACCGCCATGCGCATGGAGGGCAAGTTTGTCGGCCTGGCGCTAGGCGCCTGGGGTGCGGTGCAGTCCGCAGCCGCCGGTATTGCCATGTTCTTCGGCGGTGCTTTGCGTGACCT
>CANJXV010000077.1 GCA_947478935.1 Comamonadaceae bacterium | reverse complement strand
GTGCACGATGTCGGCGTCGCCCACATCCACGATGCGCGCCTGGTCGCGCGTGAGGTACATCACATCGTCCTCATGGTCGTAAGCGCCAGCATGGCCAAAGGAAAACAAGGTGGAGGCCTCGCGGATGGCCCGCGGGCCAAAGCGCGCACCGGGTCGCCACTGCGTGCCCATGTCATTGGGCACGCCGATAACGGCGACGTCGGCATCTATCGCGTTCCAGTCCACGCAGGCGGGGGACTTGGCGAAGGTGCAATGCCCCACAAAAGGCAAATCCAGGCGGCCGCGTTGGTAGGCATTGTCAGACATACGAAGGTGATCTCCTGTGCTTGGGGCCTGCTGTTAGGGGAAGAAAGCAGCCATCATAGGGGCATGGCGTCACCGCGGCCTGGTAGCCTCGGCCGATTGCGCAGGCCACTATCAGCCATTACCCCCGACCAAAGTAAGACCGCCGGATCGCTGCCTAGAATGGAACGACTTGGCTCCTGAAATCCCCTAAGCCCAGGCCTTACTGTGGAATGTCTTATGCGATTGTTGTACCGACTACCATGTTTACTGCTTTGTGTAGGCCTGCTCCTACATGCCCCTGCCCAGTCGCAAAGCGGGCCCGCAAGCACAGCCGCATCCAAGCTATACACCCAGGTCGAAGGTGTGAGCGAATACCGCTTACCCAATGGCTTGCGCGTGCTGCTAGCGCCCGATGACAGCAAACCGACGACCACCATAAACATCACCTATCTCGTGGGCAGCCGCCATGAAAACTATGGCGAAACTGGCATGGCGCATTTACTAGAGCACTTGGTTTTTAAGGGCACACCCTCGCGCGGCAACATCATGCAAGAGCTGGGCAAGCTCGGCATGCGATTTAACGGAACAACGTCTTACGACCGCACCAATTACTTTGAAACCTTTGCCGCCAACGACGATAACTTGCAATGGGCGCTGGAGATGGAGGCGGACCGAATGGTTAACAGCTTCATAGCACGCAATGACCTAGAGACCGAGTTTTCGGTGGTACGCAATGAAATGGAAATGGGTGAAAACAACCCCCGGCGCACGCTCTGGAAATACATGGCGGCCACGGCTTACGACTGGCACAACTACGGCAAATCCACCATTGGTGCACGCAGCGATGTGGAGAATGTGCGTATTGAAAACCTGCAGGCCTTTTACCGCCAGTATTACCAGCCGGACAACGCGGTCTTAATCATCACCGGCAAGGTGGACGTGGCTAAAACTCTGGCGTTGGTGGAGCGCTACTTCGGCACTATCCCCAAACCAACGCGTAGCCTAACGATGACTTATACCCGCGACCCGGTGCAGCAGGGCGCGCGTGAAGTCAGCGTCAAGCGCGTGGGCGATACGCAACTGGCTGCGATGCTGTACCACACTGCAGCAGCCAGCCACCCAGACGCGGTGGCTATGGAAGCGCTGTCCGAGATATTGGCCGACACACCCAACGGACGCTTGCATAAAGAATTGGTGGAGAAGAACAAAGCAGTGTCGATAGCACCTTGGAATTTTTCGCTGACGGAGCCGGGCTATATCGTGTTTATGGCCGAGCTGAGCAAAGAGCAATCTATTGCCGACTTGCGCACCGCCCTGCAAACTGGACTGGAAAACATCAAGGCCCAGCCGGTTACCGAGCAAGAGTTGCAACGTGCCAAAACAAGTTTGATGCTGGGCTTTGACGACACCATGAACGACCCGCAGCGCCTGGCCATGCAGTTGTCCGAAAGCGTTGCCCATGGCGACTGGCGCTTGTTCTTTTGGGAGCGTGACCGCATCGAGTCGCTTACCGTGCAACAAGTCCAAGCGGCCGCAGAGAACTATTTCAAAGAAAGTAACCGCACCTTCGGCCAATTCATACCCACCGCCGCCCCCGAGCGCAGCGTGATCCCCGAGCCATTAGACGTGGCGGGGCTGCTGGCTAACTACCAGGGCCGCAAAGCGGTAGATGCCGGAGAAAACTTTGACGCCAGCCCCGCCAATATTGGCAAACGCACGCTGCGCCGCACATTGCCCGGCGGCCTACAAATGGCGTTGCTGTCCAAGACCACACGCGGCCAAACGGTAAGCGGCCAATTGCAGCTCGACTTTGGCGATGCGCAGTCGCTGCAAGGCAAAGCCACGGTATCGGGGCTGACGGCGCGCATGCTGATGCGCGGGGCCGGTACGCTGAGCCGCGCGGCATTGAGCAGCCGATTAGACGAACTCAAGGCCAAAATCAGTGTCGATGGCGGCGGCTCCAGTTTGAACGTCAGCTTTGAAACCGTACGCCAGCACCTGCCGCAAGTGCTGGACATCGTGCGCGACATTGTGCGTGCGCCTATGTTGCTGCCGGCCGAGTTTGAGCTACTGCGCAAAGAGCGCATCACGCAAATAGAGTCGCAGCGTAGCGACCCACAAGCCATGGCCTCGCAAGCACTGCGCAAAGCGCTGGACAACTACCCCACAGGCGATGTGCGCAAGGTCTTGAGTTTTGATGAAATCCTGGCCAATTTACGCGCCGCCAGCGTGCAGGATGTACAACGCTTTTACCAAGATTTTTACGGCGCCAGCCACGCCAAGCTAACGATGGTGGGCGACTTCGATACCGCTGCCGTACAAGCCCAAAGCCAAGCCTTGTGGGGTGACTGGCGCAGCACCAAACCCTATACGCGCCTAGATAAAAACGCCTACAGCGCCAGCCCAGCGCGCCTCATGCTGGCTACGCCGGACAAGCCCAATGCCATGTACCTGGCCGCCCTGCCGCTTAGCCTGCGCGACGACGCGCCGGACTACATCGCTTTGGCGATCGGCAACCGCGTGCTGGGCGGCGGCTCCAACAACCGCCTAGAGGAACGCCTGCGACAGAAAGAAGGCATTAGCTATTCGGCCGGTAGCCAGTTGTCGGCTAGCAGCTTCGAGCCAGTTGCCGATTTGATTTTGGTGGCTATTCATGCGCCACAAAACCTCGCGCGTTTGCAAACTGCCATACGCGAAGAAACTGATCGCTTGGTGCGTGATGGCGTCACCGCACAGGAGCTGGACGACGCCAAAAAAGCTTTGCTGGAATCAAGCAAAATTTCCCTGGCGCAGGATGGCGCCTTAAGCGGCACCTTGCTAGGGCAACTGAGCACCGGGCGCACCATGGACTACACCGCGCAGCGTTTGGCAAAAATCGAGGCTACCAGCCTGGAAGAAGTGAATGCAGCCATCCGCAAATACATGGACTGGAGCCGCTTGGTGCATGTACATGCGGGAGATTTCGCAGGGGCGGATAAAGCGGCTGCGCAATAACAAGCAAAGCGCCAATGCGAAGTTAGCGCTCTATAAAAGATTCGTTTATTACGTCACTTGGCGCTTCTTTTGACGCTTTGAAGAACACGCCCTGCGCGATCAATACGTCTACACCCACAACCAGCGCAGCGACGGCTTGGGTCCAGTTCCAGGCGCCTCCCAACGCAAACAAAATCAGCATCACGTAAAAAGGCGTGGCGTTGATGTGCAGCGAGGACAAGGCAATACCCAGATGACCTACCGAGCGTATCCACAGCACTTGGCTAATGGCCAGTCCGCCAATCGCAAAAATAGCCAGGGCACCGAGTTCGCGCCAACCCAACGCGGCCCATTGTGGCGGCGCTGCACCGGCCAGTGCGGCTGCGCAAGCAGCCACGGTGGTCACGACCGCTGCCCCCGTCAAGGTCACCGTAGTGCGCCCCAAAGGACTCAAGTCAGGAAAGGAGGTCACCGTCATGCGCGAGCCCAAGGTATAAACCAGCACCGAAGCAAAACTCATAAGGGCGCCCAGTCCCAGGGCGAGTTGCTGATTGCCACCATCGAGCGCCATTACGCCGCCCAGCAGGCTAAGCGCCACGCCTATCACCAAACCCCGGCTGAGCTTGCGGCCATCGAGCAGCACTTCAATAGCAATACCCACCACTGGCATCGAGGCCGAAATAATGGCCACCGTGACGGCATCGGTCATGCCCTGCCCTACGACCAGCAAAAAAGCGCCTAGCCCAATGGTGGATCCGCCTACACGAATCCCCTGCCACCAGGGCGCTTTGCGCAATGCATCGGCGCCTTCAATTAGCCACCATAAGGGCAGCAGGCAAGCAGCCGCCATGACCATGCGCGCTGCGGTCAAGGGCAGCGGCGGCACCGTGCCCAGTAACAAACTGGCGGCGGGTAAGCCCATGGCCCAGATCAGCATGGACAACATGCACACTACATTGGCGGCCCATGCGGAAGGCGGAACAGGGCTGGGCGTCATGCTTGCGAGTGCGCTGGGAGCTTGTTAAGTTGGGGCTAGGGGTTGGGGACATTGCGCACCAAGGCATCCGTGCACCAGGCGATTGTGCTTGAACGGCCTGCCCGCCAGCAGGCCGCATGCATTGTTAGTCCCAGGCTACCGCAAAGGCCATCAGCATCAGGCCGCAGGCCCACATGAACGGGCTTCGGGCCACGCCCTGGCGCGCTTGGGCTCGCGCGTGAGCGAGGCGGCGTGCCTTGCGCAAGGCGCTGCGTTGGGCCAAGGCGCGACGGGCGATAGATACTATGGACATGGCAGATTCTCCTTTTTAGGTTGAAACCGATTTTTTGACTATTGTTTCGGCATGCGCAGAGCCACCACGCCAAGTCAGGCCAATGTGGGGAGTTAGCGCGAAGGCACAATCACTGCATGAACTACCAGAACATTTGGAATCGCTGGCCTATCGTCATCCCCATTGCAAGCGCACTGGCTTTATACGGCGTGATGGGCGCGTCGCTGCCGGGCCTGCAAGCCCTGTGGTTGGTACTGGCCTTGTTGCTGGCGGTGATTGCCTCGGTACACCATGCCGAGGTGATTGCCCATCGGCTGGGTGAACCCTTTGGAACATTGGTGCTGGCGCTGGCTGTCACAGTGATTGAGACTGCGCTAGTGCTGTCCATGATGCTGGCAAGCACCAAAGCAAACGCCACACTGCCGCGCGACACGATTTATTCGGCGGTGATGATTGCCTGCAATGGCGTGGTCGGCATTTGCCTGTTGCTGGGCGGCTTACACCACAAAGAACAGTTGTTTCGCATCGAAGGCACTGGTTCGGGCTTTGCCGCGCTGGCGACGCTGTCGGTGATGGTGCTGGTCATGCCGCTATACACCATTAGTTCCGCAGAAGGCACCTATACCGATTCCCAATTGATTTTTGTCGCGCTGTCCTCGCTGGCGCTGTGGCTGGTATTTGTGTTTATACAAACCATACGCCATCGCGACTATTTTTTACCCATGGAAAGCGCGGCCGATGAAACGGTGCACGCCCAGCCGCCCGGTGTGGCGCAAGCGCGCATCAGTTTTTTTCTTTTACTGCTGTCCCTGGCGTGTGTGGTCGGCTTTGCCAAGTTGCTCTCGCCGGCGATTGAAGCCGTGGTCAAAGCCTACCGGGCACCGGCGCCGGTGGTGGGTATCGTCATCGCACTCATCGTGTTGTTGCCCGAGACCTGGGCGGCCATCCGCGCAGCGCGCGCCGACCGGCTGCAAACCAGCATGAATCTGGCCATAGGCTCGGCCCTAGCCAGTATCGGCCTGACGATTCCCCTGGTGGTGCTGGCCTGCGTGCTGTTGCACTTGCCCCTGACACTGGGCCTGGAGACTAAGGACGTGGCGCTGCTGGCGCTGACCTTTCTGGTCGGCAGCATCACCCTGGGCTCGGGCCGGACCAATGTGATGCAAGGCGCCATCCACCTGGTCTTGTTCGCCAGCTTTCTATTTCTAACCTTGGTGCCTTGACAATGCAGGCCGCGTGCAACAAAGCACACCGGTTTCGTTAGCATCTGGAATATTGCAAGGAGATTGCCCCATGGAAACTACCCTCGAAAGCTTTACCGCCCAAGCCATGGACGAAGGCTTTGACGAAATTTTGGTGCGCGAATGGGCGCCCGATTTGCAAATCGATACCCATACCCATGCATTTGCTGTGAGTGCGCACGTGGTGCGCGGCGAGTTTTGGTTAACGGTCGATGGCAGTACGCGGCATCTCGCTGCGGGCGAAGGCTTTCGCCTGGCGCGTGATGTGCCGCATGCCGAGCGCTACGGCGCGCAAGGTGCCACGGTGTGGGTGGCTCGGGCAAACTGAAGACTTCCCTATGCCATCGCAAAACTTGCCCTTGAAAGACCGCTCAACTTGAACCCATCCACCAGGCAACGTGTATTGGTGCTCGGGGCTACGGGCACCATCGGGCAGGCTACCGCGCGCGCCTTGCTGCGCCAAGGCCACGAAGTGGTTTGCTTGATACGACCCCGCGCAGGGGTGGGCGGCAAGCAGCAAGTACAGGACTGGCAAGCGCGCTTGCCCGGCGCGCTACTACGCATCGGCGATGTCACCGACCCGCAGTCCCTGCGCCGCGACGGCTTTGCCGGCGAGCCGTTTGATGCATTGGTTTCTTGCCTGGCCTCACGCACCGGCAGCCCAAAAGACGCCTGGGCCATAGACCACCAGGCGCATGTGCATGCGCTGCAAGTAGCGCAAGAGGCCGGCGTACAGCACTTTATATTGCTGTCGGCCATCTGCGTACAAAAGCCCTCGCTAACGTTTCAGCGTGCCAAGCTGGCCTTTGAAGAGGCGTTGGTGCAATCGAGCATGCGCTATTCCATCGTGCGACCCACTGCATTTTTCAAATCACTGTGCGGGCAGATTGAGCGGGTGCGCAAAGGTAAACCGTTTTTACTGTTTGGCGATGGGCAATTGACCGCGTGCAAGCCGATTAGCGACGAAGACTTGGGCGACTACTTAGCAAGTTGCCTTGGCGATAGCAATTGCTACAACCGCATACTGCCCATTGGCGGCCCAGGCCCAGCCATCACGCCGCTGCAACAAGGGGAAAAATTGTTCGAATTGCTTGGCAAGCCGCCACGCTACACCCATGTGCCGGTAGCCATGATGGATGCCATCATCGGCGTCTTGTCGCTACTGGGCCGCGTCATCCCGCTGTTGGCAGACAAGGCCGAATTCGCGCGCATAGGCCGCTACTACGCCACCGAGTCCATGCTGGTGTGGGACGAAAAAACCGCGCGCTACGATGCCGATGCCACGCCCTCCACCGGCACGCACACGCTGTGGGACTGCTATGCGACACTGGTGCGCGAAGGCGCTTCGCTAGAGCGCGGCGACCATGCAGTTTTTTAGCCTGCCCTGCAAAGTTTAATTTTTAAGCCATGAAGCTAAGCAGCCCCTGCAACAGTCCAAACCCGTCATTGCGAGCGCAGCGAAGCAATCCATTTTGGTTTGCCCATCTTGCATCGATGGATCGCCGCGTCGCTGCGCTCCTCGCGATGACGGACTTAGGTACACCCTTCCTAAGCGACCAACATCCAACTCACAAGGTTTTTTGCACTCCACTACTATGACGCCTATTGCCCAACGCCTGAGTGCCCTGCGCGCCGAAATGGAGAAGTATCAGCTCGACGCCTGGGTACTGCCTTCCTCCGATCCGCATAACTCGGAGTACATGCCGCTGCGCTGGAAAGTGCGGCAATATCTGTCGGGTTTCACGGCTTCGGTATCGACCATGGTGGTGCTCAAAGACAGCGCCTATATTTGGGCCGACGGGCGCTACTGGCTGCAGGCCGAGCAGGAATTGGCGGGCACTGATATTCAAATCGTATATTTGGGCAAGCCTGATGTGCTGCCCTGGAACCAGTGGCTGGCCGAGACCTTGGCACCCGGCGCGCGCCTGGGTTTTTATGGCGCGACCATGATGGTCAAAGCCATGGCTGATATCGAAGGCGCGCTCCGATCCAAAAACGTCAGTCTCATCACCGAACACGATTTAGTCGATGCGGTATGGATCGATAGACCCAGCTTTCCCATGGAGCCGGTGTTTGCCCATGCGCTGGAATACGCGGGCGAAAGCGCTGCACAAAAGTTGTCCAAAGTCCGCGCCGAAATGCGCAAGGTCGGTGCACACGCGCATGTGCTCAATGCGCTAGACGACATCGGCTACCTGCTGAATTTGCGTGGCAGCGATGTGCCCACCTCGCCATACTTTCACGCCTATTTGGTACTGACCGAGGACAGGGCCGTGCTATACGCCCATACGGTACGTTTTAGCGACCGATTGCGTGCAGACCTGGCCGAGCAAGGCATTGCGCTGCAAGACTACGACACTTTCTTTTCCGCACTGAGCACCTTGGCCGGACAGCATGTGCTGGTGGACCCGGCGCAAAGCAATATGCTCACCTTTGCCACCTTGCGCGCGCAGGGCTGCACGCTGGTAGAAAAGCGGGCCCCTTCGGTGCTACTCAAAGCAATAAAAAACACCAGCGAAATCAGCCACTGGAAAAACTGCTTTGTGCGCGACGGCGTAGCCATGGTGCGCTTTTTGCGCTGGTTTTACGACAGCGTGGGCAGCGGGCAATTGACCGAGCGCATCGTCTCTGACCGTATCGACGGCGAGCGCGCCAAGCTGGATTTATTTCGCGGCCTTAGTTTCACCTCCATACCCGCCTACGGCCCCAACGCGGCCATGATGCACTACGGCCTGAAAGATGGTGTGGACACGCCCGTCAAGCCCGAAGGCTTTTTTCTGCTGGACTCGGGCGGGCAGTACGACGACGGCACCACCGACATTACCCGCACCTTTGTCTGCGGCCCGGTGAGCGAAGACCAGGCGCGGCATTTCACCCTGGTACTCAAAGGCATGCTGCGCTTGTCTGCCGCGATTTTTCTGCACGGCACACGCGGCCTACAACTGGATGTGTTGGCGCGCCAGGCGCTTTGGAACGAAGGCGTGAACTACGCCTGCGGCACCGGCCACGGTGTGGGCTATTTCAACAATGTGCACGAAGGCCCGCACAGCATCAGCACCGGCATGATCGACCAGGCCATCCTGCCCGGCATGGTGGTCACCAACGAGCCCGGCGTGTACCTGCCCGGCCGCTACGGCATACGCATCGAAAACATTCTGTTGTGCCAAGACCATGTGGCCACCGAGCACGGCAAGTTTTACCGCTTTGAAGCCTTGACCCTGTGCCCCATTGATACGCGGGTGGTGCGCAAAGACTTGCTAGGCGCTGAGGAGACCGCCTACCTCAACAGCTACCATGCCACGGTGCTGGAACGCCTGATCCCGCACTTGCAGGGTGACGATTTGCGGTTTTTGCAGACGGCTTGCGCGCCTTTGTAATGTGGCGTTTGCGTAAGCATTCACCGGCTGCGCACCCCCTTCAACTCCCGCGCAATGATGCGCACCCCTTCTTCTATCCGATCCACCGCAATCGAAGAGTAACCAATACGCATGGCATTACATACGGTAGGCGGATCGGCGTAAAAAACAGAACCAGGTTCGACCACCACGCCTTGCGCCAGCAGCCGTTCGGCCAGTGCGCTGGTGTCCAGGCCTGCCGGACCTTGCACCCATAGCGCCGAGCCGCCGCGTGCCGCGCTGACTTGCAATTGCGGCACGTGCTGCGCTAGTGCTGCCGTCAGCACGCGCGCCCTTTCGCGGTAGGCCAGATTCAGGCGGCGCACATAGGCTTCGTGAAAGCCATGGGCGATAAAGCTGGCTGCGGCTTGCTGGTTGTTGGTGGCGACATGGCGCATCATCAGGCGGCGCATGGCGCGCAACTCGCGCACTACCGGCGCGGGCGCTACCAGATAGCCTAGACGCAAACCATGCGCCAGCGTTTTGGACAAACTACCTAAGTACAAAACCCGCCCCGCAGTGTCCAAACTTTTGAGCGCCGGGGTGGGCCGCCCAGCGAAATTGAGCTCGCTTTCATGGTCGTCTTCGAGCAGCATGATGTCGTGTTGCTGCGCCGCATCGAGTAAGGCCTGGCGCCTGGCCAGCGACATGGTCACCGTGGTGGGGCATTGGTGGCTAGGCGTGAG
>CANJXV010000076.1 GCA_947478935.1 Comamonadaceae bacterium | reverse complement strand
CCCATCATCGCCGACGGCGGCATCCGCGACCATGGCGATATCGCCAAAAGCATACGCTTTGGCGCGTCCATGGTGATGATTGGTTCGCTATTTGCAGGCCATGAAGAATCGCCCGGCCAGACGGTGGAAGTCGATGGCAAGCTGTACAAAGAATATTACGGCTCGGCCAGCGACTTCAACAAAGGCGAGTACAAACACGTGGAAGGCAAGCGCATCCTGGAAGCGATCAAAGGCCCGCTGCGCAACACCCTGGTGGAAATGGAGCAAGACTTGCAAAGCTCTATCAGCTACGCTGGTGGTAAAAAGCTCATGGATATCCGCAAAGTCAATTACGTAACCTTAGGCGGCGATAACGCGGGCGAACATTTGTTGATGTAAATCGGGCACCATCCCATCGGAGCCTGCGAAACCGCGCATTGCATGGTGGCAACTGGTGACCTTGGCGCAGAAATGGCTGTTCAATGACAAAACCTGGAAGGAGACAATTCTCATGCGCATTGCATTTTTAGGATTGGGATTAATGGGCGTGCCCATGGCCTCTCGCTTGTGCCGCGCGGGCTTGGAGGTGCATGTGTGGAACCGCACGGCTGAAAAAACCGCGCCACTGGTAGCGCTGGGCGCGCATGCGCACCTGAGCGCCTCAGACGCGGTGCGCAGTGCGGACCTGACGATCACCATGCTGGAGCACGGCGGCGTTGTGGAATTGGTCTTGTTTGAACAAGGTGTGGCCCAAGCCCTCAAGGCCAGCAGCCTGCTGGTGGATATGTCGTCCATCGCGCCCGAGCAAGCGCGCAGCCACGCGGCGCGCCTGAAAGCACTGGGCGTGCGTTACCTGGATGCACCGGTTTCCGGCGGCACCCTGGGGGCAGAACAAGGCACGCTGGCCATCATGGCCGGTGGCGAGGCAGCCGACCTGGCCGAGGCGCAAACCGCGCTCCAACATTTTGGTAAGTCCACATTGGTCGGCCCACACGGCTGCGGCCAGTTGGCCAAGCTGGCAAACCAAATGATTGTGGGCATCACCATCGGTGCCGTGGCCGAAGCCTTGCTGCTCTGCGCCAAAGGAGGCGCAGACATGGCCAAGGTGAAGGAAGCCATCAGCGGCGGTTTTGCCGACAGCCGTATTTTGCAAGTGCATGGCCAGCGCATGGTGGAGCGGGACTTTGCCCCACGCGGACGGATCAGCGTGCAACTCAAAGACATGCGCAATGCGCTCGATACCGGCAAGCAACTAGGCTTTGACGCGCCCATTACCCAACTGCTGGAACAGCTCTATGCCCAGGCCCATGACAACGGTTTGGCCGGGATGGACCAGGCTGCGCTGTTTGCGGAGTTGGCGCGGCGCAATGGCATGCGTTAGTGCCGTGTAGCGGCCGCCCAGGGGCAGCACGCTAGGTTTGAAGACTTTTAACCGGCAGTGCGGGCGGGACGCTTCTTAGCATCACGCGGCACAAACACTTTGCCGCCGTTGCCGGGTTTGGCAAAGCCTGCAGGCTTGCCCGCCGCTGGTTTTCTAGGAGCGAAGTCGGCACGCGGTGCAAAATCTTTGCGCGGGGCAAAGTCTGGACGCGGAGCACCGGCATCGGCGCGTGGGGCGAAATCACGGCGTGGCGCGAAGTCACCACGTGGTGCGCCAGCGTCTGCGCGTGGCGCGAAATCGCGGCGCGGGGCAGAGTCGCCGCGTGGCGCACCTTGACCTGCAAAGCGGTCATTAAATCCGCCTTTGCGCTCGTAGCTAAAGCCATCGCGGGCCGCGCCACGGAATTCGCGGGTACCGGCATCGGCAAAACCGCCACGGCGGTCGCCGCCGCCAAAGCCGCCTTCACGCGGACCCGCAAAACCACGGCCCGGGCCACGGGCATCTCGGCCACCGCCGCCATTGCGCGAGGCAAAGCCGGGGCGCGGTGCTTCGGGAATGCGTTGCTTGGGTTCTAGGCCTGCGACCACTTCGGCCTTGATGGGCTGGCGGGTGTAGGCCTCGATGTCAAAAATCTTGCGGCGGTCGCGCAGTTCGGCAAAGGTGATCGCCAAACCGTCGCGCCCTGCCCGGCCGGTACGGCCAATGCGGTGGGTGTAGTCCTCGGCCTTCATCGGTAGGCCGAAGTTAAATACATGGGTAATCGTGGGCACATCGATGCCGCGCGCTGCTACATCGGTAGCCACCAAGATTTGTACTTGGCCCTGGCGCAGCGCCATCAAGCGGCGGTTACGCAAGCCCTGACTGAGCGCGCCGTGCAATGCCACGGCATCAAAGCCGTCTTGCTGCAAATCGTTGGCCAAGCCGTCGCATTCGATCTGGGTGCTGGCGAACACAATCGCCTGGTTAATACCGGTGTCGCGCAGCCAATGATCCAGCAGCTTGCGCTTGTGCTGGGCGTTATCGGCCCAGTACAAAACCTGTTTGATGTTGACGTGTTTTTCCTGCGGGTTGTCGATGCTCACGCGCTGGGGTTCGCGCATTACGCGGGCCGCCAATTGTTGGATGCGCGGCGCAAAAGTGGCGCTGAACATCATGGTTTGTTTGCGGTCGATGGTCAGCTGGTTGATCTCGGCGAGGTCGTCGGAAAAGCCCAAGTCCAGCATGCGGTCAGCCTCATCGACCACCAAAAATTGCACCTGGTCTAGCTTGATCTGCATAGAGCGCTGCAAGTCCAGCAGGCGACCGGGCGTGGCCACCACCAAATTAGCGTTTTGCAGCTTGGCAATTTGCAACTGGTAAGGCATGCCGCCTACGATATTGGCAACGCGCAGACCGCGGCAGTGTTGCACCAGGTCGATCGCATCATGCGCCACTTGCTGGGCTAGTTCGCGGGTGGGGCACACTATCAGTGCACCGGGCGTCGGGGCTTTGAAGTTGCGTGCGTTGGTGGGGTCTTTGCGCTTGGGACGCTTGGGAGGGGCTTCGCCTTTGGCAGCGGCTTGCGCCACGGCCTCTTCGTAGGCCTGGCGCTCATCGGCTTCGGCCTGCGCCATTTGCTTGAGCAAGGTATGCAATACCGGTAGCAAAAACGCAGCGGTCTTACCGCTGCCGGTTTGGCTGGAGACCATCAGGTCGATGTATTTTTTAGCGCCCTTGTCTGCGCCTTCTGTAGGCAAAGCCAGAGGAATAACTTTAGTTTGCACTGGTGTGGGCTGGGTGTAGCCCAGATCCATACAGGCTTTTATCAGCTCGGGCGCGAGGTCCAGAGTCAAAAAGCCGTTGGGTTCGGCAACGACGTCCTGCGCTTCGTCCGACGCAACGATGGCCTCGTCCGCTGGTCGATGCGCAGCTTTGTGGTCCGGCTGAAAAGCCTCGCCATCTTGGGTGGAAAAAGTGTGTTCAGGCGCGAATTCGCCCGATGCATGCAAAGAATCAGTCATGGTTTCACTCACACAGCAACGCCACCCGCGAGGTGGGCGTTCCGTTAATGGTTAAAAAACATCAACCATCAAACGGAGGCTGCGCCTGGTGCGTCTAATACGCGGCCGGTGCGGCTGGGGCCCTCTTAACTTGGACCCGGTGAATGTTGGGAGATGTGCAAATTTCGCTGGCCCCGGCCCGATTGCCGTACTGCTGTTTAGCGAAGCCTTTGATTATGGCATGGATCCGGGTTTGTACTAATGCGAAAGCATGGCGAGCCGTAAAGGCGCGTGGCATGCTCCACTTTTAGGCGCGCATGCACGGCGTACGCACGGGGCGCTCAGACTTTCAAAAAGTGAGTGCGGTAGTGTTCCAGCTCGTCAATGGATTCATGCACATCGGCCAGCGCGGTGTGCTTTTGCTGCTTTTTAAAACTCGCGTACACCTCAGGTCGCCAGCGGCGGCTTAGCTCTTTGAGGGTGCTGACATCCAGATTGCGGTAATGGAAAAAGGCCTCCAAGCGCGGCATGTAGGCAGCCAGAAATCGCCGATCCTGCCCTATGGTGTTGCCACACAAGGGCGACGCACCGGCAGGGACGTACTGCGCCAAAAATCCGAGCAAAGCGTCCTCTGCCTCTGCCTCGTCGATGCTCGAGGCCCGCACTTTGTCGATCAGGCCGCTTTTGCCGTGGGTGCCTTTGTTCCATGCGTCCATGGCGTCGAGCTGGGCATCGGATTGGTGGATCACAAACACCGGGCCCTCGGTGCGCGACTCCAACATGGGGCCGGTAACGACCACGGCGATTTCGATGATGCGGTCATGCGCCGGGTGCAAACCCGTCATTTCGCAGTCCAGCCAGACCAGGTTTTTGTCAGATTTCGCGAGTGGGCTTGATGTATCTTGCATAACGGAGATTGTCGCCTATGGCCTAAACTGCTTCCCCATGCAAGACACCGCGCTCAATCCCTCCGACACCCTGACCCTGATATTTGCGCTGGCCCTGACCGGCGGCCTATTGTTGAAATTGTGGTTGGCAACCCGTCAGATCCGCCATGTAGCAACACACCGCGATGCGGTGCCGCCCGCCTTCGCATCCACCATTACCCTACCAGCGCACCAGCGCGCCGCCGATTACACCGTGGTGAAAACACGCTTTGGGCTGATCGAACTGGCCTGGGGAGCCGCCCTGACTTTGGCCTGGACGCTGCTAGGGGGCTTGTCAGCCTTGAATAACGTATTGCTGGATTCCATGGGCTCTGGCCTGCTGCAGCAACTTGCCCTGATGGGCGCCTTTACCGCTATTAACGCCTTACTGGAATTACCTTTCTCGCTGTACGCCACCTTTGTGATCGAAGAGCGCTTTGGCTTTAACAAGTCCAGCGCCAAACTATGGCTGCAAGACCTGGTCAAGTCTTTGGTCTTAGGTGTGCTGATTGGCGGCCCATTGATTGCGCTGGTGCTGTGGCTGATGGCTGCAGCGGGCCAACTTTGGTGGGCCTGGACATGGGGGGTATGGATGGGCTTTAACCTGCTGGCGATGCTGATTTATCCAACCTGGATTGCACCGCTGTTCAATAAATTTCAAGTATTGGATGATGCCACCTTGACCGAGCGTGTGCGCGCCCTGATGCAACGCTGCGGCTTCGAGGCGCAGGGCTTTTATGTGATGGACGGCAGCAAACGCAGCGCGCATGCGAATGCCTATTTCACCGGCTTTGGCGCGTCCAAGCGGGTGGTGTTTTATGACACTTTGCTGGCCCGCCTGACACCTGAAGAAGTGGATGCAGTGCTTGCCCATGAACTAGGTCACTTCAAACACAAACATATTCTCAAACGTATCGTATCTATTTTCGCTATCAGTCTGGCGGGCTTTGCCTTGCTGGGTTGGGCCAACGCGCAAGTATGGTTTTATACGGGCCTGGGCGTGATGCCTAACTTAGCAGGTGCCAACGATGCACTGGCGCTGCTGCTGTTCATGCTGGCACTGCCTTCGTTCACCGGTTTTCTCGGTCCCTTATTCTCCCAAATTTCACGCAAACACGAGTTTGAAGCCGATGCCTATGCGATGGCACACACACGCGGCAGCGATCTGGCCTCGGCTCTGCTGAAGTTATACGAAGACAATGCCTCTACGCTCACGCCGGATCCGCTTTATGTGAAGTTCTATTACTCGCATCCACCAGCATCCGAACGTTTGGGCCGCATGCTGGCTGCGCCCTGACAAAGTAATCCGAATGACACCACCAGCAACCACACCCCAAAACCCAAAAGGCCAGGCCCTAACCGGCCCGCAAGTCATTTCCCACCTAGCCAGCTTGGACGGATGGAAGCTATGGGGCGACGGCGACACGCTGGCAATTGAAAAAACATTTCGCTTTGACAGCTATTTGCAGACTATCGCATTTGCCAATGCCGTAGCCTTCATGGCGGAGCAGCAAGACCACCATCCGGACATGGTGCTCGCCTACCGGAGTTGCAGCGTGCGCTGGCGCTCGCACGATGTAGGCGGAATCTCTCCGCGAGACCTGCGCTGCGCAACCCTGGTTGATGCCTTAGCAGCACCCGATCAAGCGGGGAGCGCAATTGGCTGAGTCAGGCGGACTGCAAGAAGGCTTGGTAATCGCCGGTCATGGCCGGCATGTTTGGGTTGAGACGCCATCGGGGCGCAAAGTCATTTGCCACGCACGTGGCAAAAAAAGCCAGACCGTAGTGGGCGACCAGGTGCTGTGGATGGCCACGCAAGACGAAGGCACCATCGAAAAAGTGCTGCCTCGGCGTAATTTGCTGTACCGTCAGGATGAAATCCGCACCAAGTCTTTTGCTGCCAATATCGACCAAGTCGTCATCGTGCTGGGTGCAGAGCCGGAGTTCTCTGACGGCCAGTTGTCGCGCGCTTTGATCGCCGCTGCGGCGCAGCAAGTTGACGCACTAATTGTGCTCAATAAACGCGATCTAGGTGGTTTGTTTGCTGCATCTTGGGATAGGTTGGCGCCCTACCGCGCCATGCATTACAAGGTTTTGGCGACAGCGTTCAAGCCTTCGAGCGACACACCGGTAGTGCAAGCTGCCGATGATGCCACCGACCGGTTGCGTGAATTATTGACTGGCAAAACCAGCCTGGTACTTGGCCCGTCGGGCGCGGGCAAAAGTTCCCTTATCAACCGCTGGGTGCCTCAAGCCAATGTCCTGACACAAGAAATTTCTATCGCCTTACAGGCCGGCAAACACACTACCACCAGCACCACCTGGTACTGGCTGGACGCTGATAAACATTCAGCCCTGATCGATTCCCCCGGTTTTCAGGAGTTTGGCCTGCAGCACATCGCGCCCATGGATTTGGGCAAGCTGATGCCTGATATCCAAGCACAAGGCAGCGACTGCAAGTTTTACAACTGTACGCATTTGCACGAACCGGGCTGCGGCGTGCGCAGCGCTTGCGCCGCCCAACCCAGCCCGATCAGCCCAGTGCGCTACAAAATTTATAAAGACTTGTTTGAAGAGCTTTCGCAAAAGCGCTATTGATAGGGCAGCTTATGCCGGGAGCGGCACCCAAGAAAGCTTCGCATGAGTACATCATCGCTAAGAGCCCGGCGAAGCGCGGATCCATCAATGCTTGATTCAAAAGACGAACTGGATTGCCTCGCTGCGCTGGCAACAACAGATTTGGGTTCATTCAGGCTTGCCCTAGGGATAGGCTGCAATAATTTAATTTAGGTATTCATAGCGCAGGGACACAACCCCTTACTCACGATGACCTAATTTGGAAATCTTGGCCAGCAACCCGGTCAGGCAAGTGGTCTAACCCAGCAGGCGCGCCAGGGACAGTAAGGCCAGCACCACCATCCACATCACCACCGTACGCCAGACCAGGCCGACGATGGCGCGCAAATGGTCCAAGCGGGGGACTGGTGCCGCGTTCTGCACGTCCACTTCGGTGAGGCCAATATGCACCGCACCGGCGGTCGCTGCCAGCACGATGCCGTCGTTATCGCCAGGCACCGCTGCTTCAAATTTGCGCCAACGGTCAATCGCATCCTCAAAGCTGCCCACAAACGCAAAGCCCATGGCCGTCAGGCGCACCGGAATCCAGTCGATCCGGTGCCACCACGCAGCCACATAGTCGCGCAATGCGGGGCTAAGCAGCAGCGCGTCCGGGCTCGCAGGGCGCTTGGCCAGCGCAGAAAAATACTCCGTCATGCGGTAAACAACCGCCCCGGCCGGCCCCAGCCCCAAACCAGATAAGAGCGAATACCATGCAAATACTCCAAACACGCAGCGGTGCGCATTGAGTACCGAATGCGCGATGACTTGGCGGACGATTTCACTGCGCGGTAGATCAGAGGCGTCGATCTGCATCCATCGCGCCAGCAAGCTGCGCGCAGTGTCTTCGTCCCCGGCATCTAGCGCATCACGGATATCGGTGAAATGATGGCTGAACTGCCTGAACCCCAGGGTCAGGTAAAGGATGGCCACGTTCCACACCACCGCCGCGATCCACCCCAGCCAAAAAAGCAAGGCCCAATGCACGAGCGCGGTAAGCGCAGCCGGTACCAAGATCACCACGCCCCAGGTCAATTGGGCGTGCGAATCCTGCCCGGTATCCAACTGGCGCACCGCCCAGGACAAGGCGCCACGCACTTGCGTATGCAAAAAATTCGCGTCTTTGAGTGGGCGCGCCTGCTCGATCAACAAAGCAAAAAGAATGGCGAAAAAGCTCATGTCACCACATCATACCGACGGGCTACGCCTGTGCCAGGCCTAAGCCGGTAGTAAAAACCGGTACAAATTGCGCAACATACCTGCGGTCGCGCCCCAGATATAGCGCTCATGAGCGCCATCCTGGTAAGGCATGGAGATCCAATGGCGCGGACCGATGGGGGTTTGCAAGGTGTGGCGCCGGTGGTACGCCGGGTTCATCAAATAGTCCAGTGGCACTTCAAATACCGCATCCACCTCTGCAGCATTGGGTGCAAGGAAAAAGCCAGGCTCCAGCAGCGCAACCACCGGGGTCACCACAAAACCGCTGCCCGTGGTGTAGTGCGGCAGACTGCCCAAAACACGTACATGGCGCGGGTTCAAACCTACTTCTTCCTGGGCTTCACGCAATGCGGTGGCAATCGCATCTTGGTCCTCAGCATCGGATTTACCGCCAGGAAAGGCGACCTGGCCTGCATGGCTGCTCAGGCCAACCGTGCGCTGGGTTAGCAATACCGTGGGCCGCGCATGGGTGACCAAGCCCACCAGCACTGCGGCGGCGCTGAGCTCTCGGTCTAGAAAGCGCGGCTCCACCCGGATTTCGGGCTCCCAGGACGGGGGCGCACTAAACCGCCGGGCCAGGGCCAGGGGATGCAAATGGGTATCAGGAACGGGAGGCAGATGCCTGTCTGCCATCTCAAAGGGCACTTGGCGTGGGTCAAACGACGGGATTTTGCTCATGCACTTAAGCCCGAAAAGCATTCTTCCCGCGCGTAAAAAAACCGCCGCCGGGGGTGCCCGGGGCGGTTTTCATTGCGGGGACAGCGCCGTTCAAACGCTTGTCTTTTTCGCTGGCAGCTTTTCTTTGATACGTGCCGACTTGCCGCTGCGGTCACGCAAGTAGTAGAGCTTGGCGCGGCGCACATCGCCACGACGCTTCACTTCGATACCGGCAATCAGCGGGCTATAGGTTTGGAAGGTACGCTCCACGCCTTCGCCACTGGAAATTTTGCGGACAATAAAGCCACTGTTCAAACCACGATTGCGTTTGGCAATCACGACACCTTCATAAGCCTGGACACGCTTACGGGTGCCCTCGACGACGTTAACGCTGACGATGACGGTGTCACCAGGTGCGAAATCGGGGATGGTTTTACCCAAACGCGCGATTTCCTCTTGTTCCAGAATTTGGATGAGGTTCATAGCTTCTTTCGTGATCTTGCAAGCGCCGGAACCCTGGGGTGGGTTACCTTGTCGTGTCAGCACCATTGCTGCGCCTTGTATGGCCATGCAGAGGATCGGTTAGCCCAACATTATAGCAATCCGGGCCTCGCATATGAATCAGACCACCCGGACTCGCTCAACTGAGACGCTAGGGCTTATCGCGCAGCAATTTTTCATCCACCGCATCCAGAGCGCCTGCCGCCCTAGCGGCTTCAATCAGCTCAGGACGCAGCCTGGCCGTCAGCAATAGACGCTGGTCACGCCGCCAGCGTTCTATGCGCTCATGGTGCCCAGACATCAGCACCTCTGGCACCAGACTTTCTTGCCAATCCTCGGGGCGCGTGTAATGCGGGCAGTCCAGCAAGCCATCCACCGCCGGGTTGAAACTGTCCTGTTGGTGGCTTTGGGCGTCGCTCAATACATCGGGCTGCAAGCGGGCGATCGAGTCCAGGAAAAGCATGGCCGGTAACTCGCCACCGGACACCACGAAGTCCCCGAGGCTAATTTGCTCATCGACATAGCGATCCACAAAGCGCTGGTCCAGCCCCTCGTAACGGCCGCACACCAGTACCGCCCCCTCGCTGGTCGCCCAGCGCTGCACCGTGCCATGGTCCAGCACACGACCTTGGGGAGAAAACAGAATGACTTT